>DATMBG010000044.1 GCA_035559535.1 Candidatus Limnocylindrales bacterium | reverse complement strand
AGAAGGTAGCTTTTTACATGCGGAAGACGGGCCGGCAGGTGGACCGCAAGTTGATTATTGCGCCCCATGTGGAGGCTGGTACTCAAGAGTTGGCCCGAGAGTTAGGTGTGGAGATTTACACCGATATTAACGAGTTATCCTAACTATCCATAGTAGAACTGGAAATGGAAGTTTATAACCTATGGGTATTACTCCATCACCTACCTTTCAGATTATACGTAAAGTAACCCTGTCAACTTAACTAGGCCTGAGGTATCTCTACTTAAACTATAAAATCAGAGGAAGCCCTCGCAGGAGTGCAAAGATATGGTAAGGGCTTCCGATCAGATAATTTCCTGTTCCTTCCTTCTGCCCTATACACGTCAGGGGATGAGCTGAAAGCCTCGTCTGGAGTCGACAGTTAGTAGTTGCCGACGGAGGTTGGAGGATTCAGAAATTCAGAATTTTTTCAAGCCCATGGCAACAAGTCGCCCTTCACAGATCTCCATGCCTGAGCTAATATCCTTATCCTGATGCTTATGTCCTCTTGCTCCAGGTCGATAGTATTTCTGGACCGATAGCTATACCTATTGGATCAACCTTCCAACCGAGGACCATCGTCACCCTGGTTTTATGGAGACTCTGAGTAGCGGACAGGTAAAATTGATTAAACGGAAGAATAGGAAAATGGGTTTTACTTACCTGTTTTCCTATTTTTCCGTTCTCCCATCATTGGGGACAGGTCTCCTTAAGCTCTTGGGTTTCTTTTTCAGCAGACGTTTCTTTTTCGAGGGTAGGGTAAATATTCAGGCCATTACTCTCTACCTTCAGCTTCATAAGGGTTTGCTTGGCGGCCATTTGTTCAGCTTCTTTTTTACTCTTACCTCGACCGATGCTATAAACCTGGTCATTTATGGAAAGCTGTACTTCGAAGGTCTTATCGTGATCGGGTCCCGATTTACTGATCAGGTGATAAACCGGAACACAATTAAAAACCATTTGTGTGTATTCCTGGAGGAGGGACTTATGATCCAGAATTTGATGTTCTTTAACGAGCTTTTGAATTTTATCACTGAAGCGATTGTAGATAAATTCGCAGGCTTTTTCTAATCCTCCATCCAGATAGACGGCGGCAATAAGAGCTTCGAAACTGTTAGCTAAGAGGGAATTTTTCTCTCGACCCCCACTGGATTTTTCACCCTTTCCAAGGAGTAAATAATCTCCTAGGGATAGTTCCTTCGCAAGTTCGGCAAGGAATTGTTCGCTTACTACATAAGATTTTAATTTAGCCAGGTCTCCTTCACGGAAATGAGGATAACGGGTATAGAGGAGATCGCTAATCACAAATCCTAACAGAGCATCCCCTAAAAATTCCAGCTTTTCATTATCTTCGGCTTCAACATAATCGACCTCATTGACATAAGAACTGTGTGTAAGAGCTTGTAGGAGGAGTTGGAGATTATTAAAGGGATATTCTAATTGCTCCTGAAGTGCTTCGTAATTGGGCATTTTGAAGATTGCAGACCTCTATAATTCCCTCCCTTATAAGTCGGGAGGGCTATAGAGAAGCCTGCAATCCGGGATTACTGCCGAAATTTTTTAAGTAAAATACAGGCGTTGGTTCCACCAAATCCAAAGGAGTTGGATAACGCAATATTGACTTCTTGAAAGCGGGCTTTATTGGGTACATAATCTAGATCACATTCTGGATCCGGTGTTTCATAGTTAATGGTTGGATGAATAATATCCATTTGAACGGTGAGCGCTGTCGCTACGGCTTCAACTCCGCCCGCAGCTCCAAGAAGATGTCCGATCATGGACTTAGTTGAACTGATAGCTAATCGGTAAGCATGTTCTCCAAAAACGGTCTTAATGGCCATTGTTTCAAATTTATCATTGGGTGGTGTTGAAGTCCCATGGGCATTAATGTAATCTACCTCCTCAGGTGCAATCTGAGCATCTCTCAAGGCCATTTTCATACATCGAGCAGCTCCTTCTCCATTGGGAGCAGGCATGGTAATATGATGGGCATCGGAAGTTAGACCATATCCGATGATTTCTGCCCTAATGTGGGCATCTCGCTTCATGGCGTGTTCCAGAGATTCCAAAACCAGCAATCCACATCCTTCCCCTACCACAAATCCATCCCGGTCCAGATCAAAAGGACGACTTGCTTTTTGAGGCTCCTCGTTTCTCCGGGAAAGCGCTTTCATGGAGCTAAATCCGCCAATGGCCAAAGGCGTAATAACCGATTCAGTACCACCTGCGATCATCACATCGGCATCTCCTCGCTGGATGAGCTTAAAGGCATCTCCAATGGCATGGGTTCCGGCTGCACAAGCCGTAACCACTGCTGAGTTGGGACCCTGGAATCCAAAACGCATGGATACATGTCCTGCGGCCAGATTAATAATGTGCATAGGGATAAAAAAGGGAGAGATCCGTCGATGACCTTTTTCTAAAAGTATTTGATGTTGTTCTTCCATGGAAGGAAGCCCCCCAATTCCAGATCCGATCAGAACTCCTGCCCGCTCCTTATCCAGGGTATCCAATTTAAGCCCGGAATCTTTAATGGCCATTTCACTCGCCGCCAGGGCATAATGGATAAATATATCCATTTTCTTCACTTCTTTTTTATCAATATAATCAAGTGGATCAAAACCTTTTACCTCTCCTGCAATTTTAGTCGGATAATCGGTTGTATCGAAACGAGTGATTAAGCCAATTCCAGACTTCCCTTCGCAGAGTCCCTTCCAAAACTCTTGAACATTATTTCCAATAGGAGTTACAGCCCCTAATCCTGTAACTACAACTCTTCTCTTCAAGATTTAACTCGGGTTCTCAAACTCTGCAAAACTCTTTAGGTTTGTGGTGCAAAGTTTGAGTTGGTCCTCTCCTTTCTAAGAGTTACATGGATCTCTTTTTTAAGACAAAAACCGGATGGCAAGAGATAAATCCAGAAGATAGAAAAATGGAAGAGGGGAAGAGCGCAAAGAACTATGACCCTGTTCTTCCACTCTCCTATTCTCCTTCCTTCCTCTTCATCTTTTACCGATCATGTATTTCTTTTGATGTACTCCACAGCATCTTTAACGGTCAAAATTTTCTCGGCTTCCTCATCGGGAATTTCGATATTAAACTCCTCTTCAAAGGCCATGACCAGCTCTACTGTATCCAGTGAATCCGCTCCCAAATCCTCAATAAAAGATGCTTCTGGAGTAACTTCTTCGGCATCTACTCCTAATTGTTCAACTATAATCTCTTTGACACGATCTTCAATGGCTGCCATAGATTACCTCCTTTTATAGTAAGGAGCAGGTCATAGACCCGTCCTTACTACATATACATTCCTCCGTTTACGTGAATAACCTGACCTGTTATATAACTGGCTTTATCAGAAACTAAAAACCTGACAACCTCTGCCACATCTCGGGGAGTTCCAAAACGTTGAAGCGGAATCTGGGACAGGAAATAACTTTTCGTTTTATCTGAAAGTTCCAGCGTCATATCGGTTTCTATAAAACCAGGCGCTACAGCATTCACCGTAATTCCCCGGGAAGCTAATTCCTTGGCAATGGTTTTTGTAAATCCAATGATGCCTGCTTTGGCAGCAGCATAGGCCGCTTGACCTGGATTACCTATTACCCCAACAATAGAGGTCATATTAACAATTCGCCCGCTCCTTTGCTTCAGCATAACTTTAGAAACGGCTTTGGTACAATTGAAAACCCCTGTCAGATTGACATTCAGAACCTGATTCCAATCCTCTTCTTTCATCCTGGGTAGAAGGGTATCTCGACTCATACCGGCATTATTAACCAAAATGTCAATACGCCCCTTCTCGTCGGTAACCCGCTCTACTAAAGCGTGGATTTCCTCCGACTGACTGACATCTGTTTGAATAGCCTGCGCTTTCCTCCCCATTTTTTCAATAAGTTTTACCACTTCAGAGGCTTTCTCTGCCTGATTCCGGTAAATAACGATAACCTCCGACCCGGCTTCTGCTAACACCAGAGCTATTTCCCGCCCGATTCCACGACTCCCACCTGTCACAAGGCTAACTTTACCCTCTAACTCCACATTGATTCCAACAGGAAACAATTAACAAAGAACAATTCCTACCGACTAATTATCTCCAGGTTGAATTGTTCTTTGTTAATTGCC
The DNA here is from genome assembly GCA_035559535.1 of Candidatus Limnocylindrales bacterium. Taxonomy (NCBI): domain Bacteria; kingdom Bacillati; phylum Chloroflexota; class Candidatus Limnocylindria; order Candidatus Limnocylindrales; species Candidatus Limnocylindrales bacterium. Next base: position 232,928 of record DATMBG010000044.1, on the reverse strand, counting down.
TGATAAAGCCTGTACTGTTTTCTCCAAACTCTTCAGATCTTCAACATTTAAAGTAATAGCATTTTTATCAATTCTACGGATTAATCCAGATAAGACCTTTCCAGGACCTATTTCAACAAAAATAAGCGGTGTAGAGTCCTCAGACCGATTCAAATCCTCTCCTGAACCCGATGAAGAAGTAGTTTTCTGTGACCACCCAATCTTTAAAATCTGATGAATATCATCTTCCCAACAGACAGGAGCGGTCACTTGCCTCAATAAAGTGGGTTTAACCTCCCGGGCAGTTCGAATAAACGTCCCATCCACGTTGGTTACTAAAGGAATTTCCAAATCACGAAAGGTAATTTTGTCTAATTCTTCGGCAAGTCGACTTGCTGCGGGTTGCATGAGGCTGCAATGAAAAGGAGCACTGACAGATAGGGGGATAACTTTTTTAGCCCCTGCTTGTTTGGCCAACTCTGTAACCTCGGCTACCGCTTCCGTATGACCTGCAATAACGATCTGTTCTGGAGAATTCAAATTAGCCGGGGCTACTACCTGACCTTTAGCGGCAACTTGTTCACAAATCTCCTGAAGTTTTAACCGTTCCATACCCAAAATAGCGGCCATGGCACCAACTCCATTTGGAACGGCTTCCTGCATGAACTGGCCTCTTTTATGAACAATGCGGACAGCGTCTTGAAACTCTATAGCTCCTGCACTAACTAACGCTGTATACTCCCCTAAACTATGCCCAGCTACCGCTATAGGTTTAACTTGAGGTATTTGATCTCGAAGGACTTTCAATGCTGCAATACTTACCGTTAAAATAGCAGGTTGTGTATAAGCTGTCAACCTCAATTTTTCTTCAGGTCCCTCAAAACATACTTTAGCCAGATCAAAACCCATGGCTTCATTGGCCTGCTCAAATACCTCCTGCGCTACGCGATAAGAATCCCGGAGTTCCTTACCCATGCCTACATATTGGGAACCCTGACCGGGAAATACCCAGGCAACCTTCTTCTCTTGTTTATTCTGATTAGATGTCATGATGTTTGTGGCTGGTTTAATAATATATGGCGTATGAATGTCTTTTTCCCGCTTACAAAATAAGCATAACCTACCTATAAATGTCAAGATCAAAAATTTAACCCTTTAAGGAGAGAACAGTAGCTTTTCAACCCCCAATGCCCAATAAAAGAGAGGAATAGTTTTGGTAAGGAACCACACAGGGTTTTCCTTCTGCATGGAAATATAAATTCGGATTTTTTCCATCGCCTAAACCGATAATGCTCGAGGAAACCGTTCCATAGCCATTCCCATGGACACAAATGGCTTTTGACCAGGTCTCTCCAGGAGAAGAATGCTTCCCACAAAGTTTTTTTAACAAACCCATAACCTCAAAAATATCCTGATAAGATAACCTCTGTAAAGAATCTGCTATGATTCGAATGCGTTGCAGAGAAAAATCGTTCACATCCCCCTGGTTAGTCAAAATATAAATACCTGCCTCCAAAGCAACAGTCCTTATTCCGTTTTCATAATGGGAAATGTAAGCCTTTGAAGAATCTGCATAAAATAAGTTGAAGGGATTATACCGGTCTGGACCCTCTCGCTCTAAGAATCTTTGAACTTCCGACGCGGTCGAGAACGATAAGGCATCCAAACATAAAAGTCCTCGGGATCGCCTGGAGCGATCCGGCGGAATTTGGCTAGAACGGTTGGTAATTCCAACCAAAAGACCCTTCTCATTGAAACCTAACCAGGTCCCCCCCGCTTCTTTATCCCTTCCACCCCAAATGAGAGGTGCCCGGCTCAGGATACCGGGAGGTACCGATCTTCGAGTATAATGTTCATCCCGGTTGGCTGCAACTAAGATGGGATAATCTTTCATTAATTTATAAAGGATGATCAACGTACACATCTCTCTCACTTTCTTAGAACTTCTCCTAGGGCCTGAGGTCACCAACAAGACGATCCTGGAAGTCCAGACTCCGTATTAAAATAACCCTTCCCAACGATCTATTGCATGAATCAGGCCATAATCCCAGGCTTTTATCTATTCGCGGCAAGGTGGTACATTTTTCCTATTTCATTTTCTACCTCATAAAAATAGCAACAATTTTAATAAATCGCTTCCTTCTTTACTAAAGAAATCTGTATCTTTCTCTACCGAATAGACATATCGCGGTGATTGTCTCCATTCGCCTTGAGCTCATCTAGGGTAAGCAGAACTACCATCTCGTAGGACCTTTTTATTAGGCTGAGCTTCGCCTGGAAAACAGGACTATCCCTCTTCTTAGAATCTTCAACTTTCCTAAGAAAGGTTTATAGTGTTTGCATTAAAAAGTCAAGTTTAGAGTATTTAAGTAAATTCATTGCATACCCTTTGACAGGCGAACGAACTGGTTGTAAGCTAAGAGTATGATCAGGAAAGTTTTAACCCCATTTCTTCTCATCTCCTTTATCCTGGGAACTCTCAATACATTTTATATTTTTCCCATCCAGGCGCAACCCCCTTATCTTCATCGGGAATATCCCCAGGTTTTCAAAACTTTTGGAAATAATGCAGAAAAAATTTCAAGAAAGTATGGAAAACCGGGCTTGGAGTTTTTAAAAGATTACTCTGTCGATGGCTTGTTCCTCTTAGAAAAGTATGGGGATCGTCTTTCCAGATCCATGGCTTTCCTGGATAAAGAAGCCCTTTATACCCTCTATACCACCTTTGGTGAGCGATTTGATAACCTTACCACCCTCCTTCATCCTTCTGCCCTCGCTGATTTTTATAAGAAGTTTGGGAAGGAAGGGATATCTTATGTGATAGAAGATCCGGAAAATTACTTTTTATTCCAAGCCTACGGCCCGGATTTACTTCAACTTGTCAAGGAAAAGGGAGATATTGTCCTTCCCGTTGTTCGCCGGTATGGTTTAGAGTTTGTTAAAAACTACTATGATGATCAGTTCCTTGATCTGGTAGCTCGTTTTGGAGAGGATACCGTTGCCGCTCTCAATAAGTATGGAGAAAAAGCCCAGACCATCTTTCACCGTTTCGGTACCCAGGAGAAATTCCAACAGGTCTTGAAACGGTATGGTTATCACCAGGTCATCCCCATTCTGTATTATTACTTACCGGATAATAAGGCGGAAGAAGCTTTGGATAATATCGATGAACTCGGGAATAACTATCTGGATAGATTTGAGATCTTGGAGGATGGTCGGGTTGTTCGACAATATATAGCAACCGGAAGTAATGCCGTTGGAAACTTCTTTACAGGTGGGGTCAAGCAGTATGAGCGCAAGAAGACGCGAGGAGAGCCTGTTACCAATTGGGACCGGCTGGCAGTAGCTTTAGATATCGTAGGAATTCTTCCGGTGGGAGCCCTTTTCTCCGAAGGGGCTCGGGTGGCTATGGTGGGAAAAGGACTCAGATTGACCAAAACTTCCAAAGGGGTTAAAGGACTTGTAAAACTTTCTTCCGAGGAGGCTGCTCTTATAGCTAAGTATGGAGAAGAGGCCATACCTTTCGTAGCTAAATATGGGGATGAAGGTCTTCAGGCTCTCAAGGGTGCAACGGGAGAAGAGGTTTTAACCCTTTCAAAGGGTTATGGAGAAGATATGGTCAGGTACAGTGCGAAATATGGGGATGAGGCGGTTAAGGTAGTAAACCGATATGGAGATGATCTGGTTAAACTGGCCGCTCGGCATGGGGATGCCACTATTCCCCTGGTGGTTAAGTATGGAGACACGGGATTTCAGGCTGTCAAGACCTACGGAAAAGAGGTGGTTCAACTGAGTGAACTTTATGGAGACAGTATCGTACCCCATACGATCCGTTACGGGGAGGATTTTCTTAAATACGTGGCAAAGTACGGTGAGGATGCAGTAAAAGCCGTCGAGCGTTATGGAGATGAGGCCATTCAATTGGCCCGACAGAATGGAGATGAAGTTATTCCGTATTTAGCCCGGTATGGAGACCAGGGACTCCATCTGGCCCGACAGGGGAAAATCGGCCTGGCGGCTCTAAAATCTCTTCCCCCAGGCACGCTGAACTTCTACCTGCAGAAAGTTCTCAAATACGGGCTGTGGGGTGCGGTAGCGGCTCTCTTCCTGACCCATCCTTCCCTGATAAATGATTTTCTACATGCAATAGGCCGGACTCTAGGACTTCACTCTATGCTGTTTCCTCTCCTTTTCTGGACCCTGGTGTTTTTTATCCTGTTCTTAATGGTCTGGTTAATCTATCGAATGGTAGCTCGCTTTGTTTAAACAAAGAACACTTAACCCTTGACAAAGCACCCTGAACCCTCTTAGCTTGTTCGGTGTGTTCATCGTTCATAGTTCATGGTTTTGTTATATCAAAGGAGCATCCCCTATGATTAAAATCGTAGATTTTAGCCATGTATCCATTACCATTACAAACTTAGAAAGGTCCAAAGATTTTTACGGGAGAATCCTGGGACTTAAAGAAATTGCCAGACCTGATTTCGACTTTCCGGGAGCCTGGTACGGTTTTGGACCCTATCAACTTCATCTTATCTTGCCAAAACCCGGCTCCAATTCCATCCACACAGCTAAAACTATCGTTGAAGGTTCCCAGCAGGAAACTGAACCCTATATGCGGGATGACCATCATATCGCTTTTATAATTGAAAATTATGAAGAAACTAAGAAGATCCTGGAAAGCGAGGGGGTTCCTTTTCGAGAAGGCCGTAATGCAAAACTGGGTCTTCGACAACTGTTCTGCTGGGACCCGGATGGGCACCTGGTAGAGTTGGGGGTATATGATCGATAAATTTAGCTGTTGTCCGTTGTTCACCGGACAACAGTTTTTTGATCGGAAAGGGTGATTGGAGTAATTCCCAATAGCAATGGAAAGTAGGACGGTAACCTTATCAAAGTAGGACGGTAACCTTATCCCGGATAGCGGACACTTAATCAAAAAATAGGTAACTGGTAATTAAAAAACTCGGGATGAGAATCCCCATAGACCAGAGCATGTAACCAAAAAAGGTCGGCATTTTAACCCCGGTTGCTTCGGCAACCGATTTAACCATAAAATTGGGTCCGTTACCGATGTAAGTATTAGCCCCCATAAAGACAGAACCCAGGGAGATAGCTTCTAAAATTCTCTCCTCGGGTATACCTGGTATAGAGCCAGAGGTCCCCAAACTCTTGGCCAGATTAAAAAAGGTCAGGTACGTTGGAGCATTATCGAGAAAAGAGGAAAGGGTCCCGCTTATCCAGAAAAACTGCCAGGGCTCTGTAATCCCAAGGGTCTGACCCTGGGTCCTCAGGATCAGAAGCGCCGGTTGCATGGTGATAAAAATTCCCAGGAAGAGAATGGCTACTTCATAAATGGGATCATAAGTAAAACTATTTCGGGCACGGAGTTCATCCGGAGTAGCCAGTATGGATAAAATTCCCATCCCGATCATAAAAATCTCTCGATAAGGACTGCCTAAAAAAGCAACACTCAGGACCACTCCGAATAAAAATACAAAGTTAATTTTCCCTTCCAGGTGAAGCTTGACCCCAGGGGATTTCCAATTGCCTTCCAGGATCCGGGACATGTTGAAAGGATTTTCTTTTTTCCAGATCAGATAATCCAGTACAAAATGTAGAGTCAGAAGCCCGCTTCCCAATAATAACCAGGGTTTCCAGAGTTTAAAAGTCCAGGTAAAAGGAACTCCATTGAGGTATCCTAAAAATAGGGGTGGATCCCCCAAAGGGGTTAAACAACCTCCGATATTACTTACTAAAAATATAAAAAAAATAACCGTGTGGTGAACGGTCTTTCGGGTGGTCATTATTTTTAACAATGGACGGATCAGCAGCATGGAAGCCCCGGTGGTTCCGATGAGATTGGCCAGGACCATCCCCAATCCCAAAAGCAGGGTCGTCGCAGCGGGGGTCGGTATAATTTCACCAACCAGTGCAATTCCACCGGATATGGTGTATAGAGATCCTAGAAGGAGAATAAAAGCGATATATTCTTCGAAGGCATGGACCAGTTGAAAGGGATCTTTAAAGAGAAGGTAAAGAAGGATAGGCAAACTAAAAATTCCAATAACCTGGGCCTTATTTTTATGACTCTCCCACCAATATCCCTTTATTAAGGGTAAAAAGGCAATGGCCAGTAGAAGAAGGATAAAGGGAAGTACGCTAATAAGCGGCGGAACATCCATTGAATGAATTACATCCATTTAGAAAGATAATCATAAATCAGACTTGCAAGGATTTACGGGATTTTTATGTTCTTTTGTCTTGTCAATTTCGTAAATCCTGTTAATCTGGTTTATGCTTTTCCTTTTATTTTCGTAATAAATTCCTACTCAGGAGGTTATCTCTTTATAAAAATCTTTTATAAAAATCGATGGGATTTATAAGATTTACAAGACCTTAATTTTTATTCTGGCGATCTTGTTTAATCCCATCCGTTTTCTTTATGAGAAACGACCGATATGCTGATGAAGTGAACTATAAGTGGTATCCTTTCACTCAGATGAAGGATCTGGATACTCGAGATCCCATTGTTATTGTGGAGGGAGAAGGGGTTTATGTCAAGGATGACAAAGGAAGAACTTATATCGATGGTCAAGGAGGTCTTTGGAACGTCAATATCGGCCATCGAAGGGTGGAGGTCATCCAGGCTATCATCGAGCAGCTTCAGAAGCTGGAATATTTCTCCCACTTTGGGGGGTTCGGCAACCAACCGTCTACAGCCCTTGCCAGGAAGCTTATTGAGATGACACGGCCTGAGAGAATGGGAAAGGTCTTTTTTACCAACGGGGGTTCTGAGGCTGTCGAAACTGCCCTTAAAATAGCACGCCAGTATTGGAGACTTCAGGGAAAGGCTGGAAAATACAAAATCATCGCTCGTCGTAAGGCCTACCATGGGGTTTCTCTAGGAGGACTCAGCGCCAACGGCGTAACCGCCTATCGGAAGATGTTTGAGCCTTTAGTCCCCGGGTTTCGCCATATCTCACCGCCTTACTGCTACCGATGTGAGTTAAAAATGACCTATCCTGGCTGTGGGGTTGCCTGTGCAGATACGTTGCAGCAGATGATCGATTTCGAAGGAAAGGATACGGTAGCTGCCTTTATTGCCGAACCGGTCATGGGAGCCGGAGGTGTGATCATTCCGCCCAAGGAATATTTGCCAAGGATTCAAGAAATCTGCCGCAAAAACGAAATTCTCTTCATTGCCGATGAGGTCATTACCGGATTCGGGCGAACCGGAGAAATGTTTGCCGTTCGCCATGGTCCCATTCAACCGGACATCTTGGTCGTTGCCAAGGGTATTAACAGTGGTTACATTCCCCTGGGGGCTACCCTGGTCTCCGATGAAATTTATGGGACCTTCTTGGGTGAGTTGAAGGAAGGAAAGGATCTCAAACATGGCTTTACTTACAGCGGTCATCCCGTTGCCTGCGCTGCCGGAGTTGCCAATCTGGCCATTTTGGAGAAGGAGAATCTGGTAGAAAATTCCCGAAAGATGGGAGCTTACTTACTGGAAGGGCTTAGGTCTCTGGAAAAACACAGAATAGTGGGAGATGTCAATGGACTCGGACTCCTCGCCCGGGTCGAGTTGGTCAAGGATAAAACAACGCGAGAACCCTTTCCATTCGATCACTTTGTGGCCTTACGAACTGCTCAAAAAATTATGGATCATGGGGTAATCTTACGACCCTTACCCGGAGATATTATTTCCTTCTCTCCTCCCCTGATCATCCAAAGAGAGCAGATAGAGCAAATCGTGGATGCTGTAGATAAAGGAATTTCAGATATGGAGGAGGAGTTATAATCGGAAACTCCAGACCCCCCAAAAGGAAGGAAGCTCTGGATCCGGGATTTCTTTACCATGCCGGTTGTTCAGCGTTTTTAATAAGTTGAGCTTTAATTTCACCATGGATGGAGGCCCTGAGAATGTTTCCAGCGTGAGGATAAGCAACGAAATTTCCATCTGGGGAGAAGCAAGGATCCTCGCCATCTTTGATTAGCAGATAATCTTTAGATTCATCCCCTTGCCCATCCCCCTCCCAGCGTCCTTTTCTTCCCCAGACCTCCTCATCCAGCTTATTGCCGCGGCGGGCTATCCAGCTATCCCCATTGTGGACAAAGGCCAGCCATTTACCTGATTTGGACCAGACCGGAGGGTTACGTTGTGAAAAGTAAAAAAAGGTCTCATCATCCAAAAGATTGAAGTGTGCGGTGGGCCCCTATGCCCGGGTCGGGTGTAGTGGCGCATCCAAAATGAAGTAACCGATGATGCCGTCCTTCCTGTAAACCCCATTTATTTTTATAAACAAAAGTTCTCCAGATTTCTCGTAATTCGGCATTTAGGCAGGCTTTGCAGGAATATTCTACCGTAAGACTTTGTCAGAATTCGGGTATCCAGAATCGACAGGACTCCCGTATCTTTTTTACTCCGGATAAGGCGACCCAGGCCTTGTTTGAGGGTGATAATGGCCGAAGGGATCTGATATTCATGGAAGGGATCTCGCCCCTGTTCTTTAAGTTGATCGATACGGGCTTCGACCAGGGGTTCTGAAGGGGCTGCAAAGGGGAGTTTATCGATGATTACACAACTCAACGCTTCTCCCTGGACATCGATTCCTTGCCAGAAACTACTGGTTGCGAAAAGTACCGCCTGACCGCTGGTTTTAAAACGTTCAAGGAGGGCCGATTTGCTAGCTTCTCCTTGCTTGAGCAGGGGGAATTTTAAGACCGGTTTGAGCCGGGTATAAACCTCTTCCAAATTTTTATAACTGGTAAATAAGACGAAGGCCCGGCCTCGGGTTTTGTTAACGATATTGGCAATCTCTCGGGCAGCTGCATCGATAAATCGAGGTTCTCGTGGGTCCGGCATATGAGGAGGAATATAGAAAATAGCCTGCTTTTCATAGTCAAAGGGAGAAGGAACGATACGTTCAAGGGCATCTTCCAGGCCCAAACGATCCTTCAAGAATTGAAAACTTCCCCCTGTGGAGAGGGTAGCCGAGGTGAGAATGACCGTTTCGATATTGCGAAAAACATTCTGGCGCATATCGGCGGAGATATCAATGGGCGAAGCCCCCAGGCCGATCCATCTACCTCGAATATCGCACCAGTAAACGTAACCGGGTTCGTTTAAACCCATGATGAAGGCCAGGTTGCTTTTCATGATAGCCGTTCGATCTGCCTGATTCCGGAGGCCTTCCGTTGGCTTTTTTAATCCTTTCAAGAGAGATTCGAGAAGTGTCAGGGTATTGAGAAGATCCGGCAGGATCTTTCTCGAAGGCTCCGGCAGGATCTTTGGACTTAATCTATATTTATGGTCGATACGCAGGGAAAAGCCAGAGGTTTCGGAGAAAGCGGGTTTTTGAGATAGAATGTGAACGGGCACAAAGGGGGTAAAAAACTGTTCAGACCTTTTCTGTAAAGCATCTAGGGTTTTGCTGATTTCAGGCTCCTCCACTTCGGCCAGGTTAAGTTCCCTGGCTATATCCCTGATCAACTCTTCGACGCCATAATTACTGAGCTGTACGCTAAAGTAGCTGGTTGCGATATCTTCTAGCTGATGGGCTTCGTCAAAAATCACCGCATCATAAGGGGGAATAGCTTCCCCCCGTCCGGCCGCTTTAAGGGCCAGGTCTGCAAAGAACAGATGGTGATTTACAATGATAATATCTGCCATCCCGGCTGCTCGTTTAACCCGGGCAGTAAAGGACTTGGTGGCAAAATACTCACACTTGGAACCCAGGCAGGTTTCCGTGGTTGAAGCGATCTCTCGCCAGAGGGGAGAGTTATCTGGAAGGTCGGCTAATTCAGCCCGGTCTCCGGTTTGGGTACGATGGGCCCAGCGGATGATTTCCTGGAATTGCTTCATATCTTCTTGAAACAGTAACCCTTGCTGCCGAAATTGATTAAACCGCCGGAGACAGAGGTAGTTATTCCGTCCCTTCATGTAGGTTGCTTTGAATTTAACGGGAAGGTGCTTTTCTAAAAAAGGAATATCCTTCAAGTAAAGTTGTTCCTGGAGATTCTTGGTTCCGGTAGAGATCACCACCTTCTTTCCACTGAGAATGGCCGGGATCAGATAGGCCAGTGTTTTACCGACTCCGGTTCCGGCCTCCACAATGACGTGACGACCCTGCCGGAGACCTTCTGCAATCACCTCACTCATTTCAATTTGCCCAGGGCGGTATTCATAATAGGGCAGAGATCTGGCCAAAAGGCCGTCTTCGCCAAAGATAGCTTTAAGGGTTAAAGGGGATTTACTCAATAAGTACCGGGTACGGAATACAGAGTGATCAGAATCCATTATCTCAATCCCTCGGTATTCAGTACTCGCTGTCATGACTGCTCTTATCTTCCCCAAACCGGGCTATTAACTGTTCTGGGGTCATCAAAATAGCACGGGGTTTACTTCCTTCGAAGGGCCCCACGATCCCATCGGCTTCCATCATATCTATCAGTCGAGAAGCACGACTGTGGCCGACTTTAAGCTTCCGTTGAAGCATAGAAATGGAGGCAATTCCACTGGTGACCACCAGTCTGACCGCTTTTTCATAGATATCATCGGTGATTTCTTCGGTCTCACCTTGGGGCTTTTGGGTAAGTATGGAATTATCGTACCGGGGGGTTCCTTGGGTTTTGAGGAAAGTAGTTAGTTTTTTAATTTCCTTCTCCGACACGTAGGATCCATGGATTCGCTTAATCCGGGAGGTGCCCGGGAGCAAAAATAACATGTCTCCATCTCCCAAGAGTTTCTCGGCTCCATTGGTATCCAGGATTGTTCGGGAATCTACCTTGGAGGAAACCCGGAAGGAGATCCGGGCCGGGAAGTTGGCCTTAATAACTCCGGTAATAACATCTACCGAGGGTCTCTGGGTTGCCAGGATCAGATGAATTCCAACCGCCCGAGCCATTTGGGCCAGTCGGGTAATAGGTCCTTCGACTTCAGCTGCCGAAGTAATCATCAAGTCGGCAAGTTCATCGATCACAATGACCAGATAGGGAAGTCTTTCTTCCCCTCTTTCCTTATCTCGTCCAAAGAGTAAAGGAGGTCGACCTGTAACCTCTACCTCATCTATGGCCTGGTTATATTGATCAATATTTCGAACTCCTTTTTTGGCCAACACCCGGTAACGACGTTCCATCTCTAAAGTGGCCCAGTTTAGAGCACTGGCCGCTTTTTTAGGATTCGTTACCACGGGAGTAAGTAAATGAGGAATATCATCATAAACGCCCAATTCAAGCATTTTAGGATCTATCAGAATAAATCGGATCTCCTGGGGTGAGGCATTAAAAAGCAGACTACAGATGAGGGCGTTTAAACAAACACTTTTTCCGGATCCCGTTGCCCCGGCTATGAGAAGATGTGGCATCTTGGCAAGATCGGCCACATAAGGAACCCCGGCCGTATCCTTCCCTAAAGCCAGGGTCAATTTGGATTTGCTTTCCCGAAACTCTTTGGAAGTCAGGATATCCTTCAAATAAACTATCTCGCGTTTCGCATTGGGAACTTCTATCCCAACCACGTCTTTTCCCGGAATGGGAGCAACGATACGTACCGACATAGCTTTCAGGGCCAAAGCCAGATCGTCTGCCAGATTAACGATCTTGTTAATTTTTACCCCTGAGGCCGGTTGAAATTCATAACGGGTGATAACCGGTCCGGGACTGACCCGGGTAACCTGACCTTCCACACCAAAATTCCAAAGTTTCTCTTCTAATACCCGTGAGTTATGAACCAGATCCCGTCTCAACTCCGGTTGAAGGGATTGAGGTTGTGATTCCAAGATACTGAGCGGAGGATACTGATAACCATGATTCGAGCGTACATAGTCAGGTTCCACTTCCTTGCTTTTTCCCGATAAGGTTTCAGATAATTTTTGAATTCCTCTTTTAACCAGGGACGTCTTTTTCGGTTCTTTTTTCCTAGGCTTTACCTCAGATGATTTCAAATCCAGGATATTAATTTCCTGGGGTGGAGGGGATTCCACCGCGGTTACTGAATACCCCATAAGTCGTGTGCCTGATTTTATCAAGGCATCCAGTAAGGAGGCCGGAAATACCAGAACGATGGCCACCGATAGACCTGTCAGGACCAGGATGAGTGTGCCCAGGGTACTAAAAAATGGCAAAAAAATTTGAGAAGCCAACTGACCGAAAACTCCTCCCATGAGAAATCCCCTGTTTGAATCGGGATGGTCTAAATTGAGAAGGGACAGAAAAGAACAAAAACAGATCAGTAACAGAAGAGATCCCAGCAGATTAGAGGTACCCGTATTCTCGGGAGTTGGCTTAAATTTAAGAACCCCCCGGTAAGTCAGCATCAGTGGGATCAGAAAAGCCCCATAGCCAAAAAACTGGAGAAGCCAATCGGAGAGTTGGGCTCCAATAGAACCTCCGAAATTCTGAATATCTCCAGAACTACCCGTGTTACCAGAAGAATCCATGGAATGATAGGAGACGAGGCTGATAAGTAAAAATATAGCCAATGCCAGGAAGAAGACGCCCTGGATCTCATGACGGTTATCCCCAGGAGATTTCACAGATAATTTGGTTATCTTGGTTTTACCTTTTGAGTTGTTCTTGGCCATGAATAAGTCCTATTTCCCCCTCTGCTTGATTTTTTTACCCCTAAAGGCAAATTTTATACAAACTTTTCCGCTTGTCAAGAAAGTTTCATCTCGAGAAAGTAAATAAATTTAACGACCTTTTCAAAGATTATGTCCGGTTCCTCAAAGGAAATGAGGTTTTCTTTAGTCGGCAGCTCTATTTATTCTGGTCTGAAAACCTCATTCAGATCACTGACATAAGCACCGGGTCGGGTTCCCCCTCCAAGAACATAGATTTGCCCATTCACAACAACCGCACCCAAACCGTGTCGAGGAGTTGGCATGGGAGCTAACGAGGTCCATTGGTCTTTCAGAGGATCATAAGCTTCATTCTGGTTAAAGGTTCCGGAAGGGGCTTCTCCGCCGAACACATAAATTTTATCATTTAAAACAGCCCCGGCAATTCCACTTCGGGCCGTGGGGAGAGGAGCTTTAGTAGACCAGGTATCTGTGACAGGATCGTATTCCTCGTTGGTAGAGATATTGTGGGCATAACCTGCGACCCTTCCTCCAATGGCATATAGCTTATTTTTAACTACACCTACCGCCAGATGATCCCGGGCTGTGGGCATGGGTTTCCTGGATTCCCAGGCGTCTTTTGAAGGATCATAGACCTCATGGGTGGCTAAATCTCCCTCACTTCCAACTCCCCCTACCGCATGGAGTTTATCGGCTATTACTCCTACACTTAAGGCTCCACGGGCCGTTGGCATGGGAGCCTTGGCTTCCCATCTATCCAGGCTTGGGTCATACATCCAGTTGGTGTTAACGGGTTTCCAATCTTCTTTAAATCCACCAACTACATAAAGTTTTCCCAGAACTACTCCAATTCCGACATGGTGTAAGGGTACCGGCAAGGGGGTTTTCCGCTGCCATTTATCTGTAGCCGGATCGTAAACTTCTACAACTCCCGTAGTACCTCTCGAACTAAGTCCTCCAATCACATAAATTTTTCCATTTATAGCCACTGCCGCTACTTCTGTTCGAGGGGTTAAAAGGGGAGCCTTTTTCTCCCACCTTCCTTCTCCAGCGGCTGTCAACAAAAAGGCAAAAAGCAGAAGGCAAAGGGTAAGAGGTAAAAGGTAATAAATTATAACTTTTCCAATTCTCTGTTTTTTCTGTAGGTAAATCAATTCTCTATCTAAACCTCCATCCCCCACCCCTCAAGGATCATGATAGTAAGTTAAAGGCTAAAATCCTGTAGAGACCGCCTGTTTATAGTTATAAAATTCTAAAAATTCTCAAAGCTTCCTCCCAGGAATCGGTTCAACAGGGCTAAAAATTTACTTCTTAGTTTTTAACTTAACACCACAACCCTCAAGGGGGGGGGGCGGAAGGGTATTTTTCTTTCATATACCTTTAAGAAACTGTCCGGGAAACAGTTCTTATTTCAAGGGTTAAGGTCAATGGATGATTCGGGAATAAAAATCTCAACCCGCTATTCCTTAAACCTGTCCAGGAAGTAAGGCAGAATATCATCCTACCTTAAGATAGAAAACTCAGCCATGCCTTCCTGCTTCGGTTTGGACCGTTTGAGATAATTTCTTTAAAGGGATACAAAGATCAAATCAACTAAAGTGCTTGACTTAGCATAGGGAATTTTGTATAGTTAGTCAAGAAACTTTTATTTAGGATGGAAATCTCAAGAGAGTATCACCTCTCCCAATTGACATGGAGGTGATCGGTATGGAAGAATTAGGGTTGTTATCCCCTGAAGAACGATGGTTTTTATCACCGAAGGAAAAAAAAGAAATAGTACAGGCCAGGAAGGCGTGTATGAAACTTAAAAACCTTGCCAGATCGAGGAATATCTATGCTTTAATGTTGTATCGAAGGGCTTTGAATCGGTACGGCAAAATACTCAAACGGGTAAGGGTTTTAAGAGATTAAGGCCTATACGAGGAGGGTCTTATGCAAGAGCAGCGTAGATATACCCGGCTTAGTTCTATTCATTTAGGTACTTACCGACACTATGCCGATGATAGGACCATAGACAGTGACGGAAATGTAATTCGAACTCTGGACTTGGGGAAGGGAGGAGCCCTATTGGAACTCAGAGAAAAATTCGAGCCCAATAGTATATTGGATCTGGATATGCTGCTAGGGGAAGCCAGGATTAGATGTAAGGCAAGAATAACCAATGTGCGGGCCAAGGGCAAGGTTTTCATGACAGGCGTGGAATTTATAGAAATGAGCGAGGAAGATCGAGAAATTCTCCAAAGTTATCTGACTTGGGAGTACTTTGTTTAGAAGTCAGAAATCAGGAGCCAGAAGTAAAAAGCTAAGAATAATTCTGGCTTCTGACCTTTGACTCGTTTTATGTCTTCCCGAATTAAAGTACTTCCAGAAAAAGTTGCCAATCAAATTGCGGCAGGGGAGGTGATCGAACGTCCGGCATCGGTGGTCAAAGAATTAGTGGAAAATGCCCTGGATGCCAGGACTTCCCGTGTAATTATCGAAGTTCGAGGTAGTGGTCAAGGTTATATTCGTGTAACCGATACCGGTTACGGTATGAATCCAGAAGAAGCAATATTGGCCTTTGAGCGCCACGCTACCAGTAAAGTTGCTTCTTTAGAAGATCTTTTTCGTATCCAAACCTTCGGATTTAGAGGAGAAGCCCTGCCGAGTATTGCCTCCGTTTCAAAGGTTAGCCTGACCTCAAAAATGAACGAAATGCTTACCGGGGTTCGGGTGGAAGTCCAGGGTGGCAAGATCCTTAAGGTCGAAGAAGTTGCAGCCAACCCGGGGACTTCGGTGGAAGTTCGAGATCTTTTCTATAACACCCCGGCCCGTTTAAAGTTCTTAAAAAGTACCATGACGGAGTTGAGCCATATCAGCGACGTCGTGATTGATGAAGCCTTAGCCCATCCAGAGATAAGCTTTACCCTGATTCATAATGCTCGGGAAACCATCCAGGCAGCCGGAGGGGTTCAACCTTTGGAACGGATTGCTAGCATCTTTGGAAGATCCTTTGCCAGGGAACTGGTAGAGGTTCATCAAGAAGCCTATCGACTGGTTTTAACCGGATTCCTGGGCCTTCCCTCCTTTCATCGGGCTAATAAAAACTATCAGAAAATTTTTGTAAACCGAAGACCAATCCGGGATCGAGTTCTTTCCCACGCTATCCAGGAAGCTTATGAAACCTTAATACCCAAAGGGCGCTATCCTGTGGCAATTTTATTTCTTCAAATCCCCCCAGAGTGGGTGGATGTCAATGTGCATCCTGCTAAGGTGGAAGTTCGATTCTTAGACCCAAAGGGCGTCCACGATTTTATCGTGGATGCCATTCGTAACACCCTCCGAAACTCTTTAAAAATCTCTACCTTACCGTCTTTCCCCGGAGAATTTCCCTCCTCCCATCGACTCCACGCCGAAGATTCAGTTCAACAGGCAATCTCAAATACTTCCTGGCCTGCCATTTTGAGTTCTGAAGACTGGTCTTCGATTCCAGAGAGAGAAGATAAAAGCAAGGAGTGGCAAAGTGAAGATAGGGAAATCTGTCCTGCACTCATCCAATCCTATGACTCGGAATCTCCTCGCCGGGTTTTTTCTACCCTTCATCCCATCGGGCAGTTCCATGAAACGTACATCCTGGCCCAGACTTCAGACGAGTTGATTTTGATAGACCAGCACGCAGCCCACGAACGGGTTCTCTATGAAGAATTTAAAAAAAAGCTGAAAACCTCTAAGATAGATATCCAACCCTTACTTTTTCCGGTCACTCTAGAATTTTCTTACCGGGAGAGTCATCTTCTGTTGGAACATCTGGGATTTTTAAGTAAATACGGTCTAGAATTGGAACCCTTTGGGGGAAGTACGTATATCTTAAAAGCGGTTCCTGCACTGCTAATGAAAGCTAATTATCCCAAACTTTTGGCCGATGTGGTGGATCAGTTAGCAGACCCAGAAAGAGCTCCAGACCCTGAGAAAAAAATGGACCAGATCCTTACGGTGATGGCCTGCCATGCGGCAGTTCGGGCCAATGATCCTCTTAACCTGGATCAAATAACTGCTCTGCTCCGCCAGATGGATCAGGTAGAGCTTCCCTATACCTGTCCCCATGGTCGTCCTACAACATTTAAAATCAGTGTATATGAACTGGAAAAAAAGTTCCGCAGGACGTGACGAAAGGAAGTGGCTCTAAGTCGACGGTCGTAAATAACTTTGGGATTTCTACCATCCTTTTCGTGGAAAGGTAGGAGCGGATTTGAAGCCCATCCTACCGGATCATCCAAAAATTGATTACAAAAGGCTATGATCGGTTACTTAGAAGAAACCATGAAACGCTTAAATTTTTTCATATTCTCCTTTCTTTTCCTTGTTATAGTACCCCGTTCTGAGGCGCAGGTTTCACTCCAACCGGCCTTCCCCAACCTTTCCTTTAACAATCCTCTGGATTTACAACACCCAGGAGATGGAACCGATCGAATATTTGTTGTGACCCAGTCTGGTGTTATTTACGTCTTCAATAACTCCCCCTCGGTCACTTCGGCAAAAGTTTTTTTAGACATCAGCGCCCGGGTCATCAGTGGAGGTGAATTGGGATTACTGGGACTGGCCTTTCATCCCAATTACAAAAACAACGGCTACTTTTATGTGAATTATACCGCACCGAATCCACTTCGTTCTGTAATTGCACGATACATGGTCAGTTCTACGGACCCGGATTCTGCTGATAAAAACAGCGAGGTTGTTTTGCTTGAAGTTCTTCAACCCTACCCTAATCATAACGGGGGCCAGCTTGCTTTTGGACCGGATGGTTATTTGTATATTGGTCTGGGGGACGGCGGTTCTGCCGGGGATCCTCAAAATAACGCCCAAAATAGATCGGTTTTACTGGGTAAACTCCTGCGGATCGATGTAAATAAGACTTCAGGTGGTAATAACTATGCCATCCCCCCTGATAATCCTTTTGTGGGGAACACCTCGGGTTATAAAGAGGAGATTTATGCTTATGGACTACGAAATCCTTGGAGATTTAGTTTCGATCCTGTTACAAAATGGCTATGGGCAGGAGATGTAGGTCAGAATTTATGGGAAGAGATTGATCTTATAGAAAAGGGAAAGAATTATGGTTGGCGAATTATGGAAGGAAATCACTGTTATGATCCTCCTTCCGGTTGTGACACTTCTGGTCTTACCCTTCCCATATGGGAATATGGCCATGATAGCAACGGAGGTGATTCGGTTACCGGAGGGTATGTTTACCGGGGAACGGGGGTTCCTGAGCTTTATGGAAAATATGTTTATGGGGATTATATTTCTGGAAGAATCTGGACGTTGAGTTATGACGGAGTTAATCCGCCCGTGAACACGTTGTTATTGAACAGCGGGCTGAATATTGCTTCCTTTGGAGTGGATAAACGGAACGAGTTATATGTTTGTGCTTTCGATGGGAAAATCTATAAGTTTGTTTCGATCACTCCGCCCCCCCTCCCAACGCCTACCCCCACTCCAAGTTCTGTAAATTGGGGAATTTTTGGAGATACCCCGGTCCCTAAAGATTACGACGGGGATAATCAAGCCGATATAGCTGTATGGCGACCGAGTAATGGCATCTGGTACATTTTACCAAGTAAAAATAACCCACCGACGGCTCCTATTGTCCAATCCTGGGGTTTGCAGGGAGATCAACCCGTCCCGGGTGATTACGATGGGGACGGTCATGCAGACCTGGCTGTTTTTCGACCTTCCCGTAGAACCTGGCTTATTCAAAAATCTCGGGATGGCGTCTTCATACAAAAATTTGGAAATTCCCTGGATGTCCCGGTTCCGAAGGACTACGATGGGGATAAAATCACGGATCTGGCCGTCTTTAGACCCCTTCGAGGGGAATGGGTGATTCAACCTTCCGGTAATCCAGGGTATTCAGCACAAAACAGTTCCAGAAGGGTTCGATGGGGGCTTCCGGGAGATATTCCGGTCCCTGCAGATTTTGATGGAGATGGGAAGGCCGATATAGCCGTATGGCGGCCTGCAGAGGGAAACTGGTATCTCCTCTTCTCAGGAGGTGGTTTCCACGTAATCTCCTGGGGTTTTTCTCAAGATGTACCGGTCCCTGCAGATTTTGATGGAGATGGGAAGGCCGATATAGCCGTATGGCGGCCTGCAGAGGGAAACTGGTATCTCCTCTTTTCAAGTGGCGGTTCCCGTGTGATAAAATGGGGCCAGGAGGGCGATACCCCGGTTCCGGCAGATTTTGATGGAGATGGAAAGGCGGATATTGCGGTCTGGCAAAATAGAAGTGGCCTGTGGCTTATTGCCCCCCCTTAAGTCGTATTTTCAGCTTGACATCCTCCTTATTTTCCTACACGATAAACTTAAGATCAAAGATAACCTCCACGGAGTTTTAATATAGCTTCTAAGGGTCTTAAATGTCTATGGAAAAACCAGAATGGGTATTTAATCTCTACAAAGACTATATTATTAAAGCACTTAAGTATAAACTGGGAGATCCTCCCAGTGAGGAGGCTGTACAGGAGGAGTTTGAGAGGATTTTTAAAGATTCTTCGGCGAAGTTGCTGGTACAAGAACCCTGGATGTCTACGGTTCGGTTCAAAACCCTGGCATTTTACCGTGGGGAAGAAATGGAGCCACTTTTGAAAAATCCCCTGGAATTTATCCGGGAAAATTTCGGAGGGGGAAAGTTTAAGGTTAATTTTTATCATGGAACGACCTTCGTCGCTACCCATAATTTTAAACCTCAGGCCCCTCCCAAATGGAAAGAAATGCCGGAACTGGAGCTTGATCTTTAGATAATAACTTCTAGAAGCCCGTTTTCATGGACCGGTTATAAACCTATTGGACGTAAGAAAGCGGGTTTCTCAACTCGATTCTTAAGATGAGGATTAAACTACCAAAGCAATGGGTTATACCCCGGATAGATCAAGGAAAGCTGGAATTCTTTTCCAAAGAGCTTCGGATTTCTTCGATCTTAGCCTCTATCCTTTTGAATCGAGGCCTGGAAACTCTGGAGGCCGCCAGTGATTTTTTAGAGCCTTCTTTAACCAACCTTCATAACCCCTTTCTTATGAAAGATATGGATAAAGCGGTCACCTGTCTCCAACGCGCCCTTCAAGATAAATCGCTCATCATGATCCATGGGGATTATGACGTAGACGGGATTACGGGTACTGCTTTACTGGTACGGGTTTTCCGGGAACTCTATGCAAATTATTCTTACTATATTCCCCAACGTCTCAAAGAAGGATACGGCTTGAGCTGTGAGACCATCCAAAAGGCTAAACAACAAGGAGTCAAAGTGATTATTACGGTAGATTGTGGTATTTCTGCTTGTAAGGAAGTTGAACTGGCCAATGAGTTGGGAATTCAGGTTCTGATTACGGATCATCATCAGGCCCCTCCGGTCCTTCCAAAAGCCACGGCCATCTTAAATCCAAGGCAAAAAGAATGTTTGTATCCCTTTAAATCCCTGGCCGGTGTAGGGATTGCTTATAAACTTTCCGTTGCCCTGATGTCCTCCTTAGGAATTCCTCCTTCGGAAGAAATTCCACCTTACAACTGTTTGGATCTGGTGGCGTTGGGAACTATCGCCGATGTAGCCCCTCTGCTGGGTGAGAATCGAATCCTGGTTAAATACGGTTTAAAGCAGATAAGCCGGAGTAAAAAACCCGGTGTCATAGAACTCAAGCGGGTTGCCGGACTCGAAGAAGAAGAGATTCAGTCCAGGCATATAGGATACAGTCTGGCCCCCCGGATCAATGCCATCGGACGATTGGGAAATGCTTCAGAGGCTGTCGAGCTGTTAACGACCGATAATTATCGCCTGGCCTTCGAGATAGCTGGTCATCTGGATCGGGCGAATAGAGAACGGCAGGAAGTTGAGCAGAACGTGTTGGACGAAGCCTTCGCTAAAATTGAGACGGAACATCATCTGGATCAGGGAAATATTTTAGTCCTTTCCTCTCCCAATTGGCATCCGGGAGTCATTGGAATAGCCGCTTCTAAAATCGTGGAAGTATACTATCGCCCAACCGTTTTAATTGCAGAATTCAATGGAATAGGCAGAGGATCTGCCCGAAGTATCCCTTCTTTTTCCATTTTTGAGGCGCTCCGGGAATGTGCTTGTTTGTTAAAAAATTTTGGCGGTCATATGACCGCTGCAGGTTTGACCATTGAAACCTCGGCGATTAGTTCCTTTCGAGACCAGATTAATAAAATTGGAGCCGGAAAACTCTCCCGAGAAGATCTGATTCCTCAAATCAAAATAGATGCCGAGGTTGATTTAGATTGCATAACACTCCAGCTTATTAAGGAGTTAGAAAAGTGTGCTCCGTTTGGATTAGGGAATCCAGAACCTGTTTTTGTAGCCCGTGGTCTGCAGATTATGCGATCTCCTTGCATTGTCGGAGAAAATCATTTGAAGATGAAAGTGCGGCAGTCTATAACCCAGACTCCAGCCGAGGCCATCGGTTTTGGAATGAAAAGTTTACTGGAAAAAGTTTTTCCTTCTTTGCCTCGGATAGATGTGGTATTTAGTCCTCAAATCAACAACCGGAATGGGAAGCCCCGTATCCAGCTTCGCCTCAAGGATATTAAATTCTAAGTTTTCCGTTACTGGCTGTTTTTTGTGTCGGGGAATAAACTCCTACAACGCTGGACAAAAAAACAACCGGCAACGGACAACCAACACAATAAACCAATGACAAAAATCATTGATCTTCGCAGTGATACCGTTACTAAACCGACTCCCGCCATGCGTCAGGCCATGCTCGAGGCCGAAGTGGGAGATGACGTGTTTGGAGAAGACCCTTCCGTAAATGTCTTACAGCAGAAAGTAGCTAACCTGTTAGGTAAAGAAGCAGCACTCTTTGTGGCTTCCGGGACCATGGGAAATCAGCTTTGTATCAAAACCCATACTGAACCTGGAACCGAGGTGATTATTGAGGCGGGTGCTCATCCCTTCAACTTCGAAGCCGGGAGCTCCGCTGCCCTGGCCGGCATTCAATTCTATACGATCAAAGGGGATCGGGGAGTTATGGAGGCTGCACAGATTGAAGAAGCCATCCGTCCGACTACAGACCATCACTTTGCGCCCACCCGGTTAATCTGCATCGAAAATACCCATAACCGGGGTGGTGGCAAAATTTATCCCCTGGAGAAGATCATCGAAATTCGAAAGGTAGCCGATCGGTATGGAATTGCCATGCACCTGGATGGGGCTCGCTTGATGAATGCCTGTGTGGCCACCGGGATCAAACCCATAGAATATGCTCAGTATTTTGATTCGGTCTCCATCTGCTTATCTAAAGGATTAGGGGCTCCCGTTGGATCGGTTATAGCAGGTTCTGCCAAATTCATCGATAAAGCCCACTGGTATAGAAAAATGTACGGTGGGGGCATGCGCCAGGCCGGCATCCTGGCTGCTGCAGGACTCTATGCCCTGGAACATCATGTGGATCGTCTGGCCGAAGACCATGAAAATGCTAAAATCCTGGCCCGGGGTCTGAGTACCATCAAAGGAATCCGCTTAGATCCTGATTCTGTCGAAACCAACATTGTCATCTTCGACGTAGCCGAGACTGGTAAAACCAGTCGCGAAGTGGCCAGTAAGCTTAAAGAACATGGGGTTTTGTTTACCTTCTTTGGAAAGTCCTTCTTGCGAGGAGTTACCCACCTGGATGTAACCCGGAAGGATATAGAAGAGGCCGTGGAGATCGTGAAAAAGGTACTGGAAAGCTAACTCCGGCTATCCTTCTATAAGGGCTGTTTAATTATCACCTGAAATGCAAAGGGATATAAGATGGGATAGTGAAGGGGGTATGCTACTCAACCTTCATGCCTTTGTTCCTTTAAGTGTAGCCAATGGACCGGGAAAGAGGGCCGTTATCTGGACCCAATTTTGTAGTTTAGGATGTCCGGGTTGTTTTAATCCAGAAACACATTCTGCTATCGGGGGAAAGTGGACATCCGTTGTGGAGTTATTTCAACGCATTGTGGCACTTAAAGATCAGATTGAGGGGATTACCATCAGCGGTGGCGAACCTCTTCAGCAACGGGTTGCAATTACAGAATTGCTACGGCGGGTTAAGACCGAGACTTCCCTTTCCGTGATTCTCTTTACAGGCTTTACCTGGGAAGAAATTAAAAAAATGAAAGATCGGATACCTGGGCAAGTAGGATCCGGAGCGCAGAGGAGAGTAGGGGAGGGGCCGGAAGTCCTTTCCTATATTGATGTTCTCCTCGCAGGTCGTTATGAGGCTTCCCAACGCCTTGCCCGTGATTTAAGGGGTTCGGCCAATAAAACCATCCATTTTCTTACAAACCGATATACCATGGTCGATATCCAGTCTGTACCCCACGCTGAGGTTATCATTACCCCTGAGGGGAATATGGTAATGAGTGGAATTGATCCCTTATTTTGACCGGTCGGGAATGGAGTTTTTCTATGATTCTGAATAATCGTATTGCTTTAGTGGTGGGGGGTGGAAATGGTCTGGGCCGGGCCATTGCCAAAGTTTATGCCCGGGAGGGGGCCGTTGTTATCGTAGCCGATCTGGATTATGACGCAGCCGTCGAAACCCTCACACAAATTAATCAGAGTCACAAAGGGATGGCTTATCAGATAGACATTTCAGATGCTGAAGCGTGTCAGCGACTGATCCAGACCGTGGTAGACCGATGGAGTCGATTAGATATCTTGGTTAATTGTGCCGCCATTTCCCTGGTTGATCCTATCCTGGAAGTAACCCCCGAACGCTGGGATAGAGTATTTGCCGTGAATGCAAGGGGTGCTTTCTTCTGCATGCAAGCCGCTGCCCGGGTCATGATTTCCCAAAAGTTTGGACGAATCATCAACATTACAAGTCCTGCTTCCAAATCAGGTTTTCCTTTTTTTACCTCTTATTGTGCAAGTAAAGCGGCGGTCGATAGCATGACGCGATGCGCTGCAGTGGCCTGGGCCCCCTATGGGGTTACCGTCAACACCATAGCTCCGGGCCGAATGACCGGTGGTATGGTAGACGCCATAGAAAAAGAAATGATGAAGTTAACCGGTAAAACGGAAGAACAGCTCAAAGCCGAGCGTACCAGGGATCTTCCGATGGGACGGCGGGTAACTCCAGAAGAGGTAGCTGAAGCGGCTGTATGGCTGGCTTCAGATGCCGCAGCCTACGTAACGGCAGAACGGTTTAACTTTTCAGGGGGGATGGAACTTTCTTGAGGTACTTGGAGAAACAGATTCACCCCCTTATCTACCTAAAAGAGGTAGAACCGGTTTCCTGCCGAAGTCTGCTGTAAACGATTCAGTTTCTTCCCCGTTCGTCCTTTGATAAACCTGTCCTGAGTTCTATCCAGAGACTCAGGACAGGTTCTCAGAACTTTGTAAAGACGCCATGTCTGGTATCTCTATTACATTAGGTAACTTAATGCCGCTGTTCCACAGGGTAGCCGTTCCTTTCAGGCAACATCCTTGAACTTCCTGGGAGGAGAGTTCTTGAAAGCTTAAAAAGAGGTCTGGAAACTAACTTTTACTTTTCAGCATGGTCACAAACTCATCAACAG
Organism: Candidatus Limnocylindrales bacterium; assembly: GCA_035559535.1. Classification (NCBI taxonomy): domain Bacteria; kingdom Bacillati; phylum Chloroflexota; class Candidatus Limnocylindria; order Candidatus Limnocylindrales; species Candidatus Limnocylindrales bacterium. The sequence goes on along the minus strand of DATMBG010000044.1, from coordinate 208,821 downwards.
GAATAGCAGGCAAACTTATAATGTGGACGGTACCCCGTGAACCCAGTTCCACGGAGATACGATAGATGGTTTTATTATCTGGAGCTTCCACAATATTAACAAAATCATAGGGACCTAACACCGCGTATTGGCTGATCACTTTGGCCCCCATAGCTTCGAGTTCTTTATTAACCTCCTGGATGCGCTCCGGGTGTTTCTTGACGGTCTCTCTCCCCTCATCGGTGAGAGTACTTAATAAAATATATGTTGCCATATTCTTTACTCCTTTTTTCAAAATAAATTTTCATGAAGCAAGTTACGGATGCCTGAGAGGTTTTGCTAAAGGGGCTTTCTGAGCTTCTATTTTATTCTCTATTGAAATCTGACATGGGAACCGGAACCTAGGGGAGTATTTTTCTATTTTCTCTCAAGCAGTAAGCCCCAGGGTAAACGTCCCTTCTGGAATTCTGTCGACTCCGAGAACCTCTTTTCCTCCTACCTTCAACATTTCTTCAAAGAAAAGCTTAATATTTCGAATGGTTTCTTCATTCCAGTTGGTCATTACACGTGCCCGCCATCGGTCTCGCAGGGCATGAACCACTTCCGGGGTCTCTTCAGGGAGCATTTTCTCTCGGAGTTCTTCCCAGATGTCATCGTTTTGCTTCATATAATCTACTGCATCTGCAAAGGCACGGGCATAGGCTCGAATGGTCTGGGGTTGACGCTGGACAAACTCATCACGGAAAGTAAAGATCGAGAAGGGGATCATCTTCTGGACGCCCAGATAAGGGAGGAGGTCGATCATATCCACTACCTGACGGAACTTGCCCGATACTGTCAGATGGGGGATCAATTGCCAGAACTGAAGTCCGGCTTCGACATCTCCGGTTTCCAATCGGTAGGTGAGTTTGCTTTTTGATAAAGCTTCCACCACCGTAGCTTCCCTTTGAGGATCGAATCCATATCTTTTAAGACAGGCCGCACGGGTTATAATCCAGTTTTTATCTACCTTTCGGACCACACCAATTCGTTTCCCCGGCAAGTCTTCCAGGCTTTGAATGGAAGAATCCTGACGGGCGACGAGTCCTCCAATGGTTCTTCCATACGGAACTCCTGCCGTGATGGGAATTCCATGGGCACGTTCCCGGGCTACAGAAATCCAATCGATGCTGATAATATCGGTGGAACCTTCCTGAAGAGCGACTTCTACCGATTCCAAAGAGCGTTGAACCTCATCTTTTACGTAACGGATATCCAGCAGAAAACCATGCTTGGCGTCTAACTCAAGTTTTTTGATTACATACATGACCAACCGGCAGCTCCCCGTGGTCTCAAAGGCTCCTCTCATAACACCATTCGGTCTTTGCGTCTCGGACATAATTACTTAAAACCCCAAAGGCCCAAAGAACACTTTGAGGAATTCCACAACCCCAGGAGGCAACGACATAGAGAGAAGGGAATTAAATCTTGCGATCCCTTATATCTCTGCGTCTCCGGGGTCTCCATATTGATCCTCTCTATACTCTTTGTGTCTTTAGGATTAAATAAAATAATTTTATGTTTTGGGTTTAAAACTTAATACCAGGTCTGAGCCAATTTTCTGAACCTCTACACTGCCCAGCCAACCCTTATCTTGATTTGGATAATCCTCCCGGTAATGGGGTCCTCGACTCTCTTTACGGTAAAGGGCAGATGCGGTAATGGCTTCAGCAACCAGACACATCCCACAGGTAATTTTATACTGCAGCCAGTCTGCTAAATCATCGATTCTACAATCTTCCAGAGCCTTTCTACAAGCCTGAATGTCTGCCCTTGCCTTTTGTAAGGAGGTTTCTGAGCGGATAAAGGAGACGTTTTCCCACATACTTCGTCGGAGATGTTGACTGACTTCTTCTACGGATAAGGTTCCCGACCTCTTTACAAAGCCATTTTCTAAGTGACCCTGTAAATCTGGAATTTCTCTGCGTTTCTGAGCGTGCCAGGCAGCCGCCCGACCGGTAATGGCACCTGAGACAAGGGTATGGGCTACGGAGTTTCCACCAAACCGTTTTGCTCCATGTACACCCCCGGCGGCTTCACCGACGGCAAAGAGCCCTGAAATGTTACTTTCCCCCTGTCGGGTGATTTTAACACCCCCTGCAAACATGTTGGCGCGCACTCCAAAAATTAAATAATCCTTTTGAGGATCTACCCCTTGATTTTTTAATGCGGTAAACAAAGCCGGATATCGGGTTTCCCAAATATCTAGGGGAATTGGCGTTGCATCGAGATACACACCTCCTTGAACCCCGCGGCCTTCCTTGACTTCCAGGTATACGAGTCGGGGCATTTCTTCCCGGAAAGAGTTTTCTTCTCCTTTGGGATTATGGTTCAAGATGAATCTCTCTCCGTTAGCATTCCGTAGAACTGCTCCATAGGTAAAAAGATCGGGAGGTAGGTTGGTGGGCATGTCAGGGAAGAGCAGGCGGCAGGGGTTAAACTCCACAAATTCCATATCCCGCAGTATAACTCCGGCTTCTAGGGCGAGGCTATAGGAATCTCCAGTAATATCCGGACTGTTGCTGGTAAAAGCATACAATTGACCGGCCCCCCCACTGGCCAGAACCACCGCCTTGGCTGCAAAAACATACGTTTCTCCAATTTGAGTATCTACCCCTACCGCTCCGGTTATTTCTCCATCTTCGACGATCAACTGTAGGATTGTAATCCCATCCATGACCTGAACCCCTATTTGATCGGCATATTTTCTCAGAGGTTGTGTTAACGCAGCTCCTCGAACCCGAAACTCGTATCCCGTATAATCCGGTTCCACAGCACTGGGGTTTGGTGCATCATCCGGCCTTCCCATGAGGAAACCCCCTTTCTTTTTGTGAATCTTAACACCCATTTGTTCAATGGCCAGAACTTCTTCCCCTGCCCGATTAACAAGATCTTCTACCAGGGTTGGATCGTTAAGAAATTTACCGACAAACAGCGTATCTTGAAAATGCAGGCGAAAGGCTTCCTCAGGGTCTGTGGGAAGAGTGGCAATCATGGAACAGCCTGAATACATGGTACTTCCACTGCGTCCGGCTTCTCCTTTACTGGCCAGGACAACCTTGTTTGCGAGTTTTTTTGCCTCAATGGCCGTGCGAAGACCTGCTCCTCCACCACCTATGACGAGGACATCGCAGGGTATAGTCTGATTCATGGATACAGAAGAGTTTTAACTCCAAAGAGCCTGAAGGATATGCCTCTCCCAGTACACAGGGGGGTTTGGGGTGGGGCATATCCTTCAGGCTCTTTGGGATTATGTTTTATTGGAAATGGGGCATGACTTCCCGGGCAAATCGTTCCATGGATTTTACACATCTTTGGTGGTCTACGGTGATAAAGTTTAAAGTGCAGAGCAGGTAACGAAGGTCGATTTTCTCTTGAAGTTCTTTAAGTCTGTTAACACAGTAGGCCGGGTCTCCGAAGATACAAATATTATCGGCTAAGAAATCGAAATCCAGGCCTTTCTCTCCGTATTTACGGATAAGAAATTGTTTCAAGTCCGGGGCTTTTTCATCGATGAAGGTCATAAAGGGTTTTTCCATCTCATCCCGGGCCTGGTTCGTAGTATCGGCTACATAGATAAAACGATTTACCAGCAAATGAACTCCAGATCGATCGTGTCCGGCTTCATCAAACGCCTTCCAATAGAGTTGCTGATTATATTGCATTTCTTGGATTCTCTGTGCCCCGTTGATAAAAATGGGATACTTTCGTTGGGCAGCAAACTGAATAGATTCTGGGGTATTCGCCACCATAAATACGGGTGGATGCGGTTTCTGAAAAGGTTTGGGAAAGACGGTTACTTCGGGTATTTGATAGTATTTACCCTGGTAAGAAACCTTGGGTTGAGTCCAAGCCTGGAAAATAATATCCAAAGCCTCCTTAAAGCGGTCTCGGGTTTCTTCGAGGGGAGCCTGGAAAACTTGATGGAAGAGTTCATCCAGGCCAGCCCGTGTAACCCCAAAGTTAAAACGTCCCTGGCTTAAAATATCCACCGTAGCCACGTCTTCAGCCACATGAAGAGGGTGATGAAAAGGTAGAATTCGTGCAGCAAGTCCAATCCGAATCCTTTTGGTTCTGGCTGCCAGAAAACCCGCAATAGTTAAAGGAGATGGCCAAAGAAGAGGGCTATGCTGGAAATAGCGCTCGGCCAGCCATACGGCGTCAAATCCCAGCTCCTCCGCATATTCCATTTGATCTAAAATATCCAAATAGGTTCCACATTGCGTGCCCATAATGAAGATCCCGAATTTCATATCACTCCCTCCGTGTTTAGTAAGGTTAAATTTTTTCTTTAGATTCCAGGAGATCTTTCAGAATAGCCAGCTCCTTTTTAACATTTCCAACCAGAACCTCAAACAGCCCAGGGGGAGCCCCTGTCGGTTCAAATTGGGTAAAAATATAAATCACGCCATCTCCAGATCTGATAATCCGAGATGGGGAGCAGCCATAATTACCTCCCGTACCGAAATAAAAATCGATAACTCCAAACTCCTTATTCTGTTTAACAAATAAATCTCGCTCACCACGAGGTGTTTGTACCTTATAAAGGTCACCTACCTTTTGAGGGGGAGCCTGCGCAAAATCCACCGTCCAGAGGTGAAGATTCTCCGGATTGGCAATAAAATCCCAAACTTTATCAAACGGGGCATCTATATAAGTACTCAGCGTTTCTGATCGCGGCATAACTTTGTCCGTGAAGGGTTGTCCGTTGTAGCCCCACCCCTACCCTCCCCGCCTGTGAGGGTAGGGGTGGGGCTACAACGGACAACAGATTATTAACTAAGGACAACGGAAGAGTTAATAACCTGTCCAAGGGTTGCCATATTTTTTAAGCTGGCTTCATGTAAAGCCGGATTAAATCCGGCCATACAATCCTCCAGGAGGTAGAGGGTATAATCTCTTAAATGGGCATCTCGTACCGTTGATTCTACGGCTCCATTTGTCCCAACCCCTGCTATAAGCAGGGAAGTAATATTGAGTTTTTTCAATAAAAACTCCAAACGCGTATTATAGAAGGCACTGAAAGCTACTTTTTCGATTTTATAATCAGGTGGTGGAAGTTCTTCAATGATTTCAAACCCGGGAGTTCCGAGTCGGAAACCCTCTTTAGCCAGAAAAGGTCTCACTTTAAGAATCTGGGGGGACAAAAGAGGCTGGCCTTCTAAATCCGTTAAAATAAGATATTGAGAAGCAATAACCGGAATTTTTCCCCTTTTACAAACTTTAACTACCTCTTGTAAAGGGGGTATAATTTTTCGAATTTCGTTTACCGGGACCCCATTTCGGGCATATGCCCCATCCACTCCACAAAAATCCCTCTGTAAATCTATCATGAGAAGCGCAGCGTTCTTTAATGATGAGAGCATCAATAACCAGAGGACCAGAGTATGGAAACCCGGAGCCGGAGATCTTTTCCTCCCCTGGCTCCGAATCTCTACATCTGTAAGCCCCCTCTTTAGCCGGTATGATTTACCTTAACTATTTACTTTTTAAAATGGGGCATGACGTATTTCGCAAACATCTCCATGGACTTGAGGCTCTGCTTGAGATCGATGGTGAAATAATTAAAGGTACAGAGCAGGTATTTTAAATCGATTTCTTTCTGGAGTCGCTGGATTTGTTGGATGCAGTAATCAGGATCTCCAAATATACAGGCTTCCTTGAACAAGTTATCGAATGTTAAATCTTTTTCTTCCCGGAAGAAATATTCTTTAATATCTGACGTGGTGCCCCGGCTCAAGAAGGCCATGAAGGGTTCTTCCATTTCTGCTTTGGCCTTTGCCATGGTTTCCGCCACATAGATAAAGCGGTTAACAGGGAGTTCTATTCGATCCCGGCTGTGGCCTGCGGCTTCCAGCTCTTTCCAGTAAAACTCTTGGGTTTTCTTCACTTCTGGAATCATTTGAGCCGCCGCAATGAAAATAGGGAAACCTTTTCTGGCGGCCAGGCTTAGGCTTTCCGGACCCTTTCCGACCACAAACACCGGGGGGTGAGGACGCTGAATGGGCTTGGGGAGAATGGTTACTTCTGGAATTTTATAATACTTACCTTGATAGGAAATACGTTGCTGAGTCCAGGCCTGAAGAATAATATCCAGGCTTTCTTCAAACCTTCCCCGGGTCTCTTCCTGAGGTACTCCAAATCCTCGTTGGTAGAGCTCGTTTTCTCCCACTCTGGCAACTCCAAAATCCAGTCTTCCCCCGCTGATTACATCGACTGTAGCCGCATCCTCAGCGATATGAATGGGATGGTCCAGCGGTAAAATACGGCTCCCAATTCCAATGCGGAGCCGACTTGTTTTTGCAGCAATATAAGCCCCAATGATCAAAGGGGATGGCCAAAGATTACGCCCGGCAACGGTATTGAAGTGCCGTTCCCTTAACCAGACCGTATCAAATCCTAATTCTTCACCATATATAGCCTGCTCCAATAGCTCTGCATAATCCGCCGAAGCGGTTCCGGTTACGAAAAATCCAAATTTCATTTTAGTTAAGAGGCCAGAGACGGGGGCTTAAGGCTCAGGCATCCTAAGCCTCAAACCTTAAGTCTCAAGCTAAAAGAGAGGTCTTGCTCTGTCTGGGAAGTCTCGGTTCCTGACTTCGATTTTCATCTTTTTAACTTCTTCTACAAACTCGGCCAGGTCTTGTGCGGCCCGATCCAGAATCATTCTGCCTTTTTCAGCACTGGCCTTGGAAACTCCCTGATCAACCCGAGAAACCGGTTCGACAAATTCAAAATCGTCCATGCCCAAGAAGATATTTTCAGAGCCTTTGAAGTTCACAGCCATACCGGTTCCAGCTCGTTTTGTAAATGCAGACCCCATCCATTCTGGTGCATGAATCCGGTACGATCGGTTCATATGTTCCTCATGAAGACCTTTATCACCCATCAGCGCAAGAATCATGGAAGCTTCAAAATCACTGGCCAATCGATCCGGGGTAGACCCAAGTATTTGTTGGACATTGGGGGTTTCTCGCCCACCGTAAAAGGCTACAAAAGCCCCTGTATGAAATCGAAGCGAAAAAAGCACTTCTTCGGCGTTGGTTACGTTGAAGCTGTGGAAAGATACAAAAATGAGCTTATTAAATCCATGAAAAATAAGGCTTCGACCGATATCCATGAGAACCCGTCGATAGGTCTCGGCAGAGAGCGTGATCGTTCCAGCCCCCTCACCTACTTTTCCCATATGGTGGGGAGCATACCCGAATGGCATAAGAGGGGTATACAATACGTCCGCTTTTCGGGCAGCCCGTTCCACTATGGCAAAACTCACAAGCCCATCGGTTCCCAAAGGAGTATAAGGATTGCCATGTCGCTCACAACTTCCAATGGGAATCAGCACGGTATCACAACCCTGGGCCATCTTTTTTTGGATTTCTCCTGAACCTAATTCCTGGATATTTAAAATCTCTTCGTTTCGTTCCTTTTGACTCATAAGCCTTAATCACTCCTCAACAATGATCCTTCATCTCTTTAACCCTGGATGAGGGATCATTGATCCGGTCCCGTTATCCCTCCTTTAAGGTTATCCTCACTGTAAAGACAGGGGAAACCTGTCATCCGATTCTTCGGTTATCCGACGTGATAAAGCAGGCATACCCTGAGGTATAATATCCGGAAAATTTCCCTTTAATTCAAAAATTTCTTCTTTTAAAATTTTACCCGACTTTACGTCTACCATTTGGGCAGATACGATGGAAATAAGTGTACTGATCTTGACAATCTTACCTACAAGCGCGCGATCTGCCTTCAGAATCCTTCCAGCTTCTAAAATACATTCATAACTCCCACACCCAGATCCCTTTGCCTTCAGGGATTCAAGGACCTGATTGACTTGGGTTGGATCTATCAAAGCATAATGGACCTTCTTATTTATTTCTGCCCGTAACCGATCGCTCGCTCTTTTCACAACCTCTTGATCTTCAGGAGCACTTGCGTTAGCCAGGCTAAGATCTAGCTTAAGATCCCATACGGCTATCTTAAGCTGGGGTTGCTCCTGGGCAAAAACCAATTGAGAAATCATTACTGCAAAAAAGATAAGAATTACAATTCTTTTTATCTTCATAATAGTCCTTTAGAGTAAAGGTTTCACCTTATCTATGGGCAAATTTTGTCTAGTGTATAAGCCTAATTTCCCATCCATTCCTTTTAGGAACTGAAACTCCAGCCTCTCGTATCCCTCTTGTGAGGCAAAGGGTTATCTGTTCCATGGGTATAAATCTTCTATCAGCTTCTTTCATAGGCAATAACTATACCATCTAAGCAAATTTTATGGGGGAGGATATGTAAGATATTTAAAGTTAAAGACTTGCAGGAAAGGCAGGTTACTTAAAAATTTTTAAATGGGGCATATAACCTGGTTGAAATAAACCATTGGTTGATTTCAACCGATTTTGATACCATGTTTTTGTACCCGGTATCGGAGAGCCTCTCGACCGATTCCTAATTTACGGGCTGCTTCTGTCACATTACCCCGGGTAATTTCCAGGGCTTTCTCGATAAGTTGCCGCTCAACGTCTTCCAGATTGATACCGGTACTGGGAAATTCAATCTGAAGTTGATTATCCGGTGTGGTATGGAAGATGGGATACTGATTTTCTAAACCTAGATTAGCCGGCGAAAGGGTAGGATGATCACTCATCAAAACCGCTCTTTCAATGACATGGGCCAACTCCCTTACATTACCTGGCCAGGAATACTGCTTCATGGCTTGAATAGCCGCCTCACTAAAAGACTTGGGCGGGCTGTTGTATTTACGAATAAACTCTTTCAGGAAATGCTCCGCAAGGAGGAGGATATCCTCTCCCCGCTCCCGTAAAGGAGGAAGCTGGATCGTAATAACTTTTAGTCGATAAAAAAGATCTTCTCTAAACTTCCCTTCTTGAACGGCTTTCTCCAGATCTCGATTCGTCGCGGCAATAATCCTGACATTCACCCGGCGATCTCGAACACTTCCGAGTCGACGAACCTGTTTCTGCTCGATGACCTTCAGCAATTTGGCTTGAGCTTGCAGATTGAGTTCTCCGACTTCATTCAAGAAAATGGAACCTCCATTTGCGGCCTCAAATAATCCTTGCTTGGAAGTTCGTGCATCTGTAAAAGCCCCCTTTTCATAACCAAAAAGCTCCGATTCAATGAGACTGTCGGGGAGAGCCGTACAGTTTATCTCAACAAAAGGCTGGTCGGCAAACGGACTTTTTGCATGGATGACCCGGGCAACCAGATCTTTACCGGTTCCGGTTTCTCCAGAAAGTAAAACCGTTGGAAGATCTGCACTGGAATTGGGATCAAATCGAGAAATTCGTTCGATAAAGGTTTTAATCTGCTGAATAGCCGGACATTCCCCCAGGATTTTTAGCTGACTGAACTGCTCGGCTTCTTTCTGTTGATAGTACGAAAGCTTATGTTTAAGTTGATCCCGCTCCAGAGCTCTGTCGATAATAAGAATCAACTCATCCTTATCTAGAGGTTTTTGCAGATAGTCATACGCACCCGATTTCATGGCCTCCACAGCCGTTTCGACGGTACTATGGGCAGTAATAATAATAACCAGAATATCCGGATCGATCGCTTTGATCTGGTGTAGGGCTTCTAGTCCGGTCATACCGGGTAATTTCATATCCAGGAGAACTAAATCAGGTCTTTTCTCTCCGATCAGCTTTAGTCCTTCTTCGGCCGTTTCGGCCAGTAAGCATTCATGACCAATCTTCATCAGCGATCGGGCAATAGATTTTGCCAGGATGGTCTCATCCTCAATAATAACGATCCGTGCCATTTTTAAATTAAAATCAAAAGGCAAAAAGCAAACATAAACCAACCACCCAAAGGCAAAAATTAAGGAAAAAATTCCTTTATTTTTTTACCCCCACTTTTTGCCTTTTAATTTTAATTATTTAATTATTCTCTCTTTTAAGAGGTAATTTAATTTCAGCTACAGTACCGTGACCTTGCTCACTTGAAAACGTCAGTGTACCTTGATGGTACGCAATGATTTTATGGGCCATAGCTAGACCTAAGCCGGTTCCATAACTCTTGGTGGTAAAATACGGTGTACCGATTTTAGCCAATACTTCCGGTGGCATCCCTTTACCTTCATCTGCAACCTGAATATGGATCCATTCCGTCCCTGAATTTTCTTGAAGAATTCGAGATTTTATGGTAATCCTTCCTTTAGAGGAAGAGGCCTCGATGGCATTCAGAATAAGTGCCGTGATAACCTGTTCCAGGTAATTGGCATCTACCCATGCCTCAAGCACAGAAGGTTGAAGATCCAATTCCAGGGATAGGTCTTGATCTAAAACCTTGGGTTTAAGTACCGAAACGCTGTTCTGGATAAGCTGATGAAGATCACATTTAACAAGGTTCAGTTTAAGAGGACGAATATAAGAGAGCAGATGCTGAACCCAGTTTCCCAATTTATCCGTGGCCGAGACAATATCCTCCAATGCTTCTTTAACCCCTTTGTAGTCTTGTTCTTTAAGGTCATCCAAGCTGACTTGAGCCGCATATCGTATGCCTGCTAAAGGATTGCGAATATTATGGGCTACATAGGAAGTCAATTCTCCGATGGCTGCTAAACGCTCTGACTGGATGAGTCGGTTCTGAATTTCATGTAAAGAATAGGCCATTTTATTTATCGACTGGGCCAGTCTTCCAAGTTCATCTCGGGATTGAATATCGATTCGGTGATCTAAATTGCCTGTACTGATGATCTCTGTGGATCGACTGATTTGAGCAATGGGTAAGACCAGCCAGCGATGGGTGCTCAAGATAAAAACGATCACCTGTGCCAGGACCAGGCCAAAAACTAAAATAACCAGGATCTTGGCCAGACTTTCCACAGAAGCAGCGTGTTGGACCAGGCGATTGGCTTCCTTCTCATAATATTTTTTGAGAAGATCAACCAAGCGTTCTTGCTCCTTGAAGGTCCATCTTTCCAACCGATACTCAAAAGCCCACTTACTGACATCGGTCGTCTTATCAAACTGCATGAGCATGGTATGAATCCAATCTGCAATTTGTTGGTGAGTTCGCTGGAGATCCTGGGCGTAGGTGCGTTCCTCGTCGGTTTTTACATTTCTATCAAGTTCTTTAAACTGTTCTTTAATCTCCTCCTCCAATCGGCTAAATTCTGCTTCAATGGTCTGGGAATCCTCCCCATCCATGAAAGCAAACAGAGTATCTTTGATTTGTCGATAGATATTACTCCGGAGCTTCTCGGTTCGAAGGCCTTGATGATAAGCATGGGTAAGCTCATTGGCCGTATGATTCCAGTTCTCTATAGCCCAGATAGCTACCCCTCCGACGAATAGGGTGGAGAGAAACATAATTAAATAGGTGATCTGAAATTTAGTTCGGACGTTCATAAAACGGACCTTTCAGGGGTTCCAAAACCTGGAAAGGTTCCTTCCATCTTCTATCTTTAATCGGGCTAGGAAAGGAATCATCAGGTTCAAAGGTTTATTTGAAAAATTCAATATCCCTTTATTCACCAAAATAGACCCTGCGGAAATTTCTGAGCCAGCCATCTATCAATCCCAAGGGTACGACCGGCGCGGGTAAATAAGAAAACCAGCATACAGGTAACCAATAAAACGTGAAAGCCCATTTGTCCTGGGCTCATCCAGTGAGTTGCCAGACCATAGACAATGCTCAAGAATAAACCCACAAAAGCACAAAAAACGGTTAAAAGACCTAAAGTTAGCCCTAAACCAACCCCGGTTTCACCATAAGCCGTTAAGAAAGCAAAAAGCTTTGCCTGGGGAATGGCCGTATGTTCCAGGAAACTTTTATACCACTCTATGGGATTCTCACTGGCATATCTTTGTAAAAGCTTGGGAAGTCGATTAATATAATCCTCTGAAACAATGGGGAGGGGTAAACTTAATTTCGTAAAGGCCGATTTAAGAAACCAGATTCCGGTTACAATTCGAATAACAGCCAATCCATAATCAGGATGATATGGCGTTGATTTCAAGGGATATTGTAAGTTCATAAATAGTAGAACTGCGGGCTGTAGGCAATAAAGAATAGAAAGTAAAGGCGATCGGCGGACCCCTTTACCCATCTATTTTTATCCACATCCACGACTCACGGTTCCTTACCTTTCTTTCTTATTTATTTCGGAATTTCTGCAATGATAATCCCCCAGGGAAGTTCCCCCACCGGAATCATGGTTAAGACTTTGTTGGAAGCCGTATCTATAACCGCTACCGAATTGGCTCGACCTACGGTCACATAAAGCTTCTTCCCATCCGGAGTCAGCCCAGTCCACCAGGCCCTTCCCCCTTGAACCGGAATCGAAGTTACCTCTTTAAGTGTTGTCCCATCCAAAACCTTAACCTCATCGGATTTACCGTGGGCAATGTAGATTCTCTTCCCATCGGGAGAAACAGAGATTCCCACCGGTCTTTCCCCCAATTTAACCTTTTCCAGGACTTGATTCTTTTCGGTATCTAGAACATAAAGATCTCCCGAGCGTTCGTTGGATACATAGGCCCTTTTTCCATCTGGAGAAAAAGCCACTCCCCGTGGATTTTGTCCCACGGGAATTTTTGCAATAACCCTGTGCTCTTGGGTAGAGATTACATAGACATCGTTGGAGCTTTCGTGAGGGACATAGGCTTTCGTTCCGTCGGGGCTGATCACCACGGTTTCTGGCTCCAGACCCACGGGAATGTCGGCCAACTGTTTATGGTCGGGTAATCCTAAAACTCTGGTAAATCCACCATTTTCACTGACAATATAAAGTTGCTTACCGTCAGGGGTAATGTTCAAACCTTCCGGGTCCTCAGGACCTGGAATGGTCTCTATGACCTTATTCGTAACCGGATCGATAAGGGTTATATCATTGGATTTACCGTTAGATACATAGATTTTGGTTTTATCCGGTGTAATAGCAATTCCACGAGGTCTATCCCCGGCCGGTATCTTGGTAATGACTTTATCGGTCGTTATATCAATCACATGGACATCATTGGATTTTTCATTGGTAACATAGGCCCGAAGCCGGGTTTGTGCAAAACCCATGTCTGACACTACAGAAATGATAAGAAGAGCACTGATTAACGAGTAGATAAATCTGAATGGATATTTCATCTTCCCTCCCTTGGTTGGCGTGTTAATAACCCAGGTTCAATGAATGATTTGACGGTTCCAGTTATCAACTTATTCTTTTATTTACATCTTATTTACAAAAATTTGCAAGGTCTGTTATTCGGGAAAGTTAAAAACTTTAAAAAGCTTTTTATAAAGAAAAGTCGATTGTCAAGAGAAAATCAGATGACAGATATTTTTATTGACAAGCCAGGAAGTTTTTTTATATACATCGTCATTATGTATACCAAAAACTTAGGAGTTCACCCAGCCTATCCAAGATAACCAAAAAGGAGTTGAAGGTATTCGACAAATTATACATTTTGGGACTTTGAGTTCCAACAGATAAAGTCCAGGGTACATAGCTGGAGATTTTGACTTTTAGCTAGTAAAATGATAAAAAATTTTAGAGCCACTCTTCACTTTTAACAAAGGGAGGTAGAGGTCGTTGGATCTCTAAGTCTCTTGGAGAAAGAAAAAAGGAGTTTAACATGGCAAACGAACAAAGACCGACGGGAAATATATTACGTGACAATGCGGGGATTATTGCGATGGTAGCCTTGATCATTGCCTTTTTAGGGCTATTTTTCCCAGGGGGCATCGAAAGAAAGGTGGAAAACTCTCCTGCTGTTAAAGAGCTCCGCACCTCGGTAGACCAAAAACTTGCAGAAGTTGAGCAAAAAATAACGGCTTTGCAACAGACAGAGACGGATCAGATAAATCAATTGAACAAAAAATTAGAAGGGCTCAATAAACTGGCTACGCTCGATCAGCAAATCGGAAAACTTAAAGAAGAGAATCAAGCCTTTCAAACTCGGGTCAACGATAACTTGCTCTACCATACCCAGCAGATTACGGCTCTAGGAACAGCCCAGCGTAATACCGAAGCCAAGTTGATTCAGGCTATCGATCAAGTAAAAGCTACAATTAATAAACGGATGGGTCAACAGCTAAATCCTGAGATTGCTCAGAGTAAAAGTTCAGATATTTCCGGCTCCCAGGACCGGATCAACGCCAATTTTGTTTATCTTACCAGGCAAATCAACGAAATATCTAATCTTCAGAAGAACCTGCAGACCGAGATAAAGGATCATATGGGTCGGACAGATCAGAGATTGGCTGCCATCGAACAGCAAACTGGGAAATTAAATCAAGATCTTGCTTCCCACCAAACTCGCGTCGAGGATAATCTGCGCTATCATACTCAACAGATTAATTCACTGGGAACTGCTCAGAAGGAAGCAGAAGCTCGCCTGGTTAAGGGGTTAGATCAAGCCAAGGCAGCCGTTCAGAAGTTAGAACAAACTGTGACCCCCCTGAATGCCCAGGTAAAAAGCCTGACAGAGGCCCAGACCCGTATGGAAGGAAACATTCTCTATCATACCCAACAGATAAGTGGACTCAACGAAGCCCAACGGAAGTTGATGGACCCAGTCAAAGTAACTGTTCAACAACTTGCTCAAAAGATAGATACCCAACTTAAAACTTTTAAAGAGGATATAGCTTCTCAATTCGCTCGGATCAATGAGAACCTTGTTTTCCATACCCAAAAGTTAACCGGCTTAGAAAATAATCAGAGAGATCAATCCGCTCTCATAGGGAAAAATTTAGCGGATATTAGACAGTTAAAAACAGAGCTGGATAATCAATTGACCCATATAAACAAGAGTTTAAAAGAGACGGGTGAGAATATTATTTTTCATACTCAGAAGATAACCGGCTTAGAGAATAGTCAGAAAAACCAGTTGTCTCTGCTGGATAAGAGTGTAGCAGATATCAAGCAACAAATTGGAAACTTACGGAAGGAAACCGATACGCGTCTGGCCGAGACCAGTCGGAGTTTAAAAGAAGCAACCGATGCGAGTATAACCGAGATCCATAAGAACCTCCAGCAAGTGGATACCCGCTTGTCGGAAGTCAGCAAGAGTTTAAAAGAAACCATGGATTCCAGCCTGGCCGAAGTCAACAAAGGTTTAAAAGAACTTCGAGATACCGTCAATATACAACTAAAAGATGCAACGGAAAAACTGAATCTGCTCAATCAGCAATTAACCGATTTAAAGGAGGGAACCGATAACCGATTTGCAAAGATAGAAGGAAATGTGAATGCCACCAATGAACAAATCGCCAATGTAAGGGCCGATATGGATGAGCGAGTTACTGAAGTTGACCGAAATTTCCAACAACTCAATCAAGAAGTAAGCAGCTTGAAGGAGTGGAGTGCCAGTATAAGAACCCAGTTAGGGAATATCGAGGAAGATCTCAATGTGATGAGTCAGAGAATTCGAAATGTTGCTCGGGAAGCTGAAGAAGGGGCCAAATCTCGTTTGGCAGAGTTGGAAAAAGATCTGGATACTCTTAATCGAAAGATAGCCGATTTTACCGGATTTCAGGATACCGTTAAGACCCGTATAGCAGAAATCGGAAAGGACTTAAGTGCCCTCACCCAACGAGTCGATTTAACCAACTATAGCACGGCCAAAAGTGAACTGAATGCCCTTTTGACCAAAGCCACAGAGAACCTGAGTACCTTGGATCGTCAGATGGGTCGTATGGAGGAATTTAACGAACTGGCCAAATCTTATTTCGATCGGGTTAACACCAGTCTCACCAATTTAAGCCAGCAAGTAGCCAGTTTTGCCGAATTTAAGGAAAATACAAAAGCTCACCTGTCTAAACTCGATGACAGCTTAACCCATTTGAATCAGCAAATTGCAGGTTTTGTAGAGTTTAAAGAGACTGCCAGGTCCAAATTGGCCGATGTGGAAGGGAGATTGAGTTCTTTGATTCTTTCCGAAAGGACCTTGATGGAGAGAAGCCCGGTAACAGTACCGGCTCCGAATCGACAGTAGGCAAGGGGTAATAAGCAGTGGTTAGAAAATAACCAGTCGTACCCAGAAGATTGTAAAAGGTAGCAAATTTCTGAAGGGTCCTTTAGGGGCTGGTTCAAACCTACCCCTATCCCCACGAAAACGACCATAGAGATCTTAGAAGTGGGGATGACGGGTTAGTTTTTATTATCTCAGGGGAAGTAATCCTTCGGTATCCAGATTACGTTGTTAGTAACTGTAATAATTGAGTAGGTGTTACTTTTTCTGTCTGAACACCCCCCTAGTCCCCCCTGGAGGGGAAGATTGGGGGGTGTTTCTTTTTCCACCTCAAGGGATATAGATACACTTTATTACCTGATTGCTGGTAGGAACAGGTTATTTTATGAAATCCAAATAAGTCGGAGGACCTTACTTACGGAATTCCCTATGGCTTTTTCCTGCTTTTACCCTACTGGCTATTATTATTTTGAAGCCAGAGTTTATACTTTCCTAATCTTCCTCCATAGTTTCCGGCCGAGATTTTGATAAGTCCTGGGGAGTTTAGGGCAGCCTGTACCCCGGACTGCATGGCTTGTTGAACAACTTCCGGATTCTTCCCATTGATAATAATTTCCATTATGGAGTTCACTCCAGGTGGGACCTGAGAGTCTTGGATCTTATCTCGCAGGGTTGGACAATAGGTATGAAAGGTCGAAGCTACGAGGAAGGAATAGCGGCTGCCGGCTTTAGATCCGGACCAGGTAATCCCTCCGGGAAAGGGAGTGATAACCCCTTCTATCCGGTGAACAGCGGCCAGAGCCTTCTCTGCAGCAGCTAAAGCGGTGTCCAGGGTTTCTGCCATGAACCATAGATTCCCTCCCATAACCCCTTCTGCATAACCGAACAGAGCTTCCGTTATAAACTCTCCTCCCATAATGGGAATAACCCAAACCTTTCGCCCGTAAAAATTCGACTTTCTCTGAAACCCATCTCCGAAGTAAGCCAGTTTTCTCCCAATTTTAAATTTTTCCGGAGTATCCAGGGAATTCCAGACAGAAGTGGTCGGACAGGTCAAGATATTTTGTCCAATCCGATGAATCAGGGCAAGTTCCAGAGCCCGGAGGTGATTTTTTTTGAATTTCGGAACATGAAACTGTAAAACAGCCCCCAGACGACCATCTGGAGTATTCTGGGTATAATGATCTAATCCGGCTTCACAATCACATAAA
This sequence comes from Candidatus Limnocylindrales bacterium, assembly GCA_035559535.1. Taxonomy (NCBI): domain Bacteria; kingdom Bacillati; phylum Chloroflexota; class Candidatus Limnocylindria; order Candidatus Limnocylindrales; species Candidatus Limnocylindrales bacterium. The sequence continues at coordinate 191,669 of DATMBG010000044.1, read as the reverse complement.
ATGGTGCTGGAAGCATGTCCGGTAGCGGCGTTAATCGCATGATCTAACCATAGCCGATCTCTAGCAGTTACAAGGATTTCTGCATAAACACTTTTAAAAGCTTCAGCATAGGTATTGTCGACTATCATAATCTGAAAATAAGGAATTCAAGGATTAGGTTAAACCACGAGCAGCTCTACAGTCATAAACTTCTTTCTCGGTTATAATCTTGTCCATAAAGATATCATGGGGATCCATGGGAAGTTCGTCAAACAATTGACATTCGAAAGCCAGGGCTACCTTGGGGGTTTCTGGTTTTGCTTTATGGAGGAGCTTATCGTAATACCCCCAACCATGGCCCATGCGTCCTCCTCTTTTATCAAAAGCAACTCCAGGTACAATAATTAGATCTACGTTTTTTACATCGTACTGTTTTTCTGCTTTTTCTCTTAATTCTTTTTTAGGCTCTAAAATTTTAAACGCTCCGATTTCCAATTCTTCCATAGATTCCAGGGGAAATAAAGATAGTTCATCCCCCACACAATAGGGGACTATCACTTTCTTACCCAATGCCATAGCTTTTGGGATGTAATTCCTGGTACGAACTTCACTTCGAACATCGATGTAAAAGAGAATGACTTGTGCGTTTATGAATTCCGGAAGGGTCCATAAACGCTCACAAATCTGTCGACTTTTTTCATCTTTGTCCGGTTCTGCCCGGCGAGCTGCATGAGCCTGTTCACGTATGGCTTTCTTATCTTGATTATTGGATAGCATATTTCGATTTCAAGTTGGTTTTAGAGGGATTTAAACAGAAAAGTTATTTAATGTTTCTGTTTATAATGGGGAGTGGAGAAAGATCTGTCAAGAATTAAAGAAAATTTTCTTAATTAAGTGTTGACAAGCCTTCAAAGGATAAGATATTTTCCAGTTTTGGGTAATCCTTATAATTACCTCATAATTAATTGTGGTACCGGTTAAGGGGTCGTGTGAAATAGTGTAAAGGAATATTTTACCTTACAAAGGGTGTATAGAGGATATAGAGTGCTTATGACCGGTAAATTGGTTGAAAAAACCCATCGGCCCCTTCCTCATCATCCTGGATATAAAAATTAAAGTTATGACTAACAAATGCAAAACCTGTCCTGATTCTAATCAGTTACTGGAGCGTCGTACCCTTCTGAAGGCAGCCCTTGGTATGGTGGTGGGTTTGCAGACTTTGGATTTTGTTGCCGCTCAAGAAATGGATCCAAAAACCGCTCCCCCGAAAGAAGGTGATCAATTCGTTTTCATATTCGGAGATAAGAAGGGGGAAATTATTACTCCCAAAGATCTTCCTTTGAATGCACCTCAGGTATTGGCTTATCCCATGGATCCCAAGACACGGGTTGTGAAGGATGGATCTCGTTTTAACAGAATCCTGCTCATCCATTTAGATCCTGCCGAACTTTCCGAAGAAACTCGGGCCCATTCAGCGGATGGGATCCTGGCTTATTCGGCCATCTGTACGCATCAAGCCTGTGATGTGGCTGGATGGGAAGATGTGAAGAAAATCTTTATATGCCCCTGTCACGAGTCCTTATATGATCCTAAAGATGGTGCCAAGGTTATTGCTGGACCGGCTCCTCGGAAGCTCGCTGCACTTCCCCTTAAGGTAGGGGACGGTGTTTTAATGGCTGCCGGAGGATTTTTGGGTTCTGTAGGACCTAAAAGGAGTCTATAAAAGAAAAGTTTAAAATTCTACTTGACAAGGAAATATTAACTTTGATTAAGTAGACTTATAACTGGATTTTCAAAGTTGTTCTATCTGAAGGGAGGTGATGGATAAATAATTTCAATGACCTGGATCATGACTCTATCCAAAAGGAGGAAAAGATAAGGTGTCCAGATGATTTTTAAGTGGGTTAATGTCAGGTAACTGACAGGGTTTAGGCTATTCGGAATCTAAAACTAAGTAACTTTTAAAGATTCAAAAGATGAGGAGGAATGCTATGAAAATTAAAAGTATCAGTATATTGGTCCTTGCCGTTTTTGTAGTTGGATTATCCCCCTTACTGGTAGCCGCTCAAATCCAGAATTACACTCCGGTAACGGATCAAAGACTTTTAAACCCGGAACCTGAAAACTGGTTAATGACCCGTGGCAATTATAGCGGGTGGGGATACAGTCCCTTAGACAAGATTAATACGAATAATGTCAAGAAGCTGGTTCCGGTCTGGACTTTATCCACGGGGGTGATCGAGGGTCATGAATCTCCACCCATCGTAAACAACGGGGTTATGTTCGTCTCAACCCCACAGAATCAAGTTATTGCTCTAGATGCAAAGACCGGAGATGTCCTCTGGATATATAGACGGCAGTTACCGGAGGATCTTTTCCAATTGCACCCGACGAACCGCGGGGTCGCTCTCTACGAAGATAAGGTTTATATGGCCACGGTGGATACCCATGTCGTAGCCCTCGATGCTAAAACGGGTAAAGTTGTTTGGGATAAAGCCATAGAGGATTATCACTCCGGGTATTACTTCACCATAGCTCCTCTTATTGTGAAAGGTAAGGTTATGGTGGGAACTTCCGGTGGAGAGCTGGCCATTCGAGGTTATATTACGGCACTGGATGCAAAAACCGGGGATATCTTATGGAAAACCTATACCATTCCGGGTCCTGGTGAGCCGGGTTCTGAAACCTGGACCGGCGAAGCCTGGAAGAATGGTGGAGGATCTGTCTGGATCCAGGGCACCTATGATCCGGAGCTTAACCTAGCCTATTTTGGTGTTGGAAACGCCGCTCCCTGGGCCGGTGATTTTCATCCGGGGGATAATCTTTATACCACTTCTGTAGTGGCCATAGAGCCTGAAACCGGTAAGATAAAAGCTCATTTTCAATATCATTGGAACGATTCCTGGGATTGGGATGAAATTACTCCCCCTCTGCTTATTGATGTAGAAAGAGAGGGAAAGACCATTAAAGCCCTGGTACACCCTGGGCGTAATGGCTATCTCTGGCTGTTAGAGCGAGGTAAAGATAAAATTTCCTTTGTAACCGCCAAGCCTTTTGTTAAACAGGATGTATTCAAGAGTATTGATCCGAAAACCGGTCGCCCTGAATACGTTGCAGAACGGAAACCAGGTCGAGGTAAGTTGATAGAATTCTGTCCATCGCTGTGGGGTGGTAAGGACTGGCAGGCCGAAGCCTACAATCCAAAAACAAAGCTCCTCTACATCCCGGCCAACGACAACCATTGTGGGAGTCTGAAATCGAAAGAAAAGGAAGAATTAAAACCAGGTCAACTCTATCTGGGTGTGGAAGTTAAAGATATCAAGACCTTCCCGGCTGAAGGGGCAAAGACCATCGCCGATCTGCAGGCCTGGGATCTGTCTAAGATGGAGAAAGTCTGGTCGTATAAGTACGAGGGTCATACCTTTGGCCCTGTATTGACCACAGGCGGTGGCCTTGTCTTCCAGGGTGGTACCAATGATCGTTATCTGCGAGCTTTTGATGCAAAGACTGGAAAAGAACTCTGGAAATTCCGTACGAATTCCGGCATTATGGCCCCACCGGTTTCCTACATGGTGGATGGTGTTCAATATATAGCCGTCCAATCTGGTTGGGGTGTTGACGCCGAGAGAATGCAAGGTGCCTTGATTGATTCGGGATATAAAGGTAAGTACTACTCAAAAGATATTCCCATCCTGCAAGGTGGAGTGATCTGGGTCTTCGCACTCAGTGAATAAGTATCCTGAAAGCTTTCTTCTCTCCAAACCAGCTGCCCTAGAAGGCAGCTGGTTCCCACCTTCTTTTCTAGAACTATAGAAACTACAAAGAAAATAGGTTTCAATGCTGGAGGCGTATCAGTATTAATCTGGTCGGTACCTTAGAAAGCTCTATGAAGAACAATCAAACTTAGACTGCACCAAAAGAGTTAATCTAGTACCGATTTAATGGACAGGGATATTTTGGAATTTTTTGTGTTGACAAATTTCGCTAAATAGATAGAATCCTTGGTATTCCTGGTAGTAAAGGAGATTTCGAGGTTTCTTTAAAGAAATTTATTCAGATTTTAATCGTTCAACCCATGATAACCCAAATAGGTTGATCTGAGGTGGTTATAATTTTCCTAAGCCGCGTCTTCACCATGGGAAGGAGGTGATTTAAAGTCGGATAGTTGGATTGTTAAATAAATAATGAAAACCTGAAATTTACAGGGGAATTTTTAACAGGCCGGTAAAAAAATTCTCCTTGTAAGGTAAGATTTTTTAACCAGGGAGGGAATAAAGTCATGAAAAAAGTTATTTTTTCTGCTACAGCAGTGGTAGTCCTGTTTGTATCTTTGGTCCTGTTGTTACCTGCTTCAGTACGTGCTCAGATACCGGGTATGGAGGTTATAGAAGCCGTTCAACGTCCTGAATATGTAACCGATGATATGCTTCTCAATGCCGATAAAGACCCCAATAACTGGCTGCTGTACGGACGAGATTATGCCAGCACACGGTATAGTCCTCTAAGTCAGATCAATAAAAGCAATGTGAAAAAACTGGTCCCCAAATGGTCTCTTTCCTTTGGAGCTTTGGAGGGTCAGGACAGCCAAGTTGTTGCTTATAACGGAAGATGTTACGTAACTTCTTCTTTTAATAAGGTTTTTGCAGCAGATTGTGAAACCGGAAAAGTTTTCTGGAAATATGAACGTGAACTGCCCGCAGATCTTTATCCCCATCTCTGCTGCGATGTGGTAAACCGTGGAGTAGCCCTCTATCATGATAAGGTTTACCTGGCTACGCTGGATGCCCATCTTGTAGCCCTGGATAATGCTACAGGAAAGGTGGTATGGGATAAACCCATGGGGGATTATAAATACTCGGAGAGTTTGACCCTTATGCCCATGGCCCTTCGAGGTAAGATCATCATTGGAACCTCTGGAGCAGAATATGGCGTGCGGGGCTGGATTGCTGCTGTGGATGCAGAGACCGGAGAACAGGTCTGGAAAACTTACACAATTCCTGCAGCCGGTGAGCCGGGTTCTGAGACCTGGGGTGGAGAGTCCTGGAAATACGGAGGTGGTTCTGCCTGGATTACGGGTTCCTATGATCCTGAGCTCAATAACCTTTACTGGCCGGTGGGTAACCCGGGTCCTGATTTTGACCGGCATGTCCGACCTGGAGATAACCTTTATACCAATTCAACCCTGGTTTTAGATCCGGATACAGGTAAAATAAAAATGTATTTCCAGTATACTCCCAACGATCCCTATGATTATGATGGGGTTAATGAGGTGGTTTTAGCCGATGTAGGTGGAAAGAAAGTCTGGCTTCATGGAGATCGAAACGGCCATTTTTACTCTGTGGATCGGACGACTGCAAAGTGTAATTATGTAGTTCCTCTGGGACGTGTGAACTGGGTCAAGAAATTTGGTGAGAATTGTAAACCTGAGATGAACTGGCCCGAGAAAGATGTCGTTTATGATAAAGTTACGAAGGATATCGCTCCGACCCTGGATGGAGGGAAAGAATGGCATCCGATAGCCTACAGCCCCAAAACCCAGATGGCCTATGTGCCTACCTATAATTTTTCCATGGATCTCCAGGCTCTGAAAATGGATTGGAAACGCGGGGAATGGTATCTGGGAGCAAAGGTGATCCGTTTGAATCCTGGAAACGGTGCTTTAAAGGCCTTCGATGCAGCTACGGGTCAGCTTAAATGGATGCGGGCCGATTCTACACCTTCCACAAGTGGTGTTCTCGCTACAGCCGGAGGGCTGGTCTTCTACGGGAACCCTCAGGGTATGTTTATGGCCTTAGATGATACCACAGGTGAAATGCTCTGGAGCTTCAACGTAGGGACCGGTATTCATGGTAACCCCACTACCTTTACGGCGAATGGTAAACAGCTGGTAGCTATCGTGGTAGGTCCTGGGGGTGGTGGATTATGGCCGTTACATTATAAAGAATGGATGAAGACCCAATCCAAAGGTGGTGCGGTATTTGTATTCGGTCTTCCTGAGTAAAAGATCACCCACAGGCAAGGATCGGGTCGCTCCAGGAGTATATCTTTATGGGAAGAAGGGCAGAGTTTCTCTGCCCTTCTTCCTTTTAAAAGGAGATAAGTAACGTGAAGAATTATCTGAAGGACTATACGATGCTAAAGCCATTGATAACATTTTTTGTATCCTTACTTATACTCTGCTCCATTTCTGAAGGAGCCGAAGAAAAAAGGAGTGCCTTGGAACGAATAAAAACCATGGGGGTGATTACATTCTGTGCAGATCCCTACAACTTTCCTTTTTCGGCTAATAATCCGGGAAATCCAGGGTTTGATGTGGAAATAGCGAACGTAATTGCCCAAAAGCTTGGGGTACAGGCTCAATTTTTCTGGATTGATACCGGTACACGGGGTGGATTAGGGCGTGCATTGCGTAACTCCATTTTAGAGAAAAAATGCGAGGCCTTTATGGGCTTACCGACCGGTAAAGAAGCCGAGGAAGAAATGGAGGAAAAGGGGCTTATACTTACTAGACCTTATTTCGGAACCGGTTTTATACTTCTAACCCGCCGGGATGATAATGCCATTAAGGATCTCAGTAGTGCCAAGGGGAAAAAGATAGGGGTTGAGATGACGACCCCGGCCGATTGGTATTTGTTTAAGAACGGATATGAGCGAAGTTTATATCGCTTTGTCCCTGAAATCCTGGAAGCTATGAAAAAAGGAGAATTAGAGGTGGCCCTGGTTTGGGCCCCCATGGCAGGGTCTTCGTTAAAGGAACACCCGGAAAGTAATGCTAAATTGGTTGAGAACTACACACCTGAAGCTACTTTACGATGGAACATTGCCGTTGCCATAAGGAAAGAAGATAAAGATTTAAAAGAGGCTCTGGATTCCATATTAGAAGAGCTCTTAAAGGGTGGACAGATTAAAGAGATTCTCTCCAAATACGGAGTACCTTTTTATCTTCCTTTTCCAGAGGAATAGCGGTGGGTCTTCAAAAGAAAGGAGTCAAAGCTATGAGTGTTTCAGGAACACGGACAGGAATAGTTGTGAAAAAACTTCTCAAGCCTTTGGTCAGTCAGTCTGCTTTAATTTTTTTTCTTTTCCTGGGGATATTTGGATTTAGTTTTCTATTTTTAAACGAAAATCTTGCTTTGGCCGTCCAGAGCTCTGGGGTAAAAAATCCCTACGAGGGGAATGCCCAGGCAGTAGAGGAGGGAGCTGCCCTCTACAAAAGCTACTGCGCTTTTTGTCATGGAACAGGCGCCAGGGGGGCTAAAGGCCCTAACTTAACCGATGAGTTTTGGAAATGGGGAGGGACGGATGAAGCAGTGTTTGAGACCATCGCCCATGGACGACCCGGAACTCAGATGGGGGCTTTTCTGACGGCTGAGAAACTGAATGAAGATAAAATCTGGAAGATCATTGCCTACCTTCGAAGTCAGGCAACCTATGGAGATTGGGCTCAGCGTTATCCCTCCAAAGAAGTTCAAAAAGTAACCACCTCAGAATGGAAACCTCCTGCCGGAATTACACCGGATCCCAAAGCCGGAGAAGCCTTATTTAAGGATCCAAACGGTAAGGCAGGCTGTATTAACTGTCATACCGTAAACGGGCAAGGTGGAAAAGTTGGACCCGATTTGAGCCATATTGGAGATAGATCTCCAGAGTATCTTCTAGAATCTATCCAAAATCCCAGCGCCTATATCGCTCCAGAATTTACACCCGTACAAATTGTGACCAAGGAGGGAAAGCGATTTATTGGGATTATCAAGCATGAGGACGATTACTCCATCCAAATTCGGACTGCCCAGGACGAATCTTTGATTTTTTCAAAGAATGACCTTCAAAATAAGGTTCCTCGAAATGTATCCCTTATGCCCACGATTAATCTAACCGATCAAGAACTTTATGACATTGTCGCCTATTTGCTAACTTTGAAATAGCAAATCGGGATAAGATTATAATTAATTATTCCTGTTAACTTCTCAGAGGAATAGGGTCGGGATAACCTGGGTTTCGTAGGGATAAAAAGAAAACCGAAGAAGCACCCAGGTATGGAGAGGATTTTCTTGAGACCGTAGGGGGTGACTCTGAGATCACCCCCTAAATATTAAGCTGAGCAAGGGAGAAACCTTATTTCCACTTCTAGAGCCAGGTCTAATCCTTAATTTGATACCAGGGAGGGTCACCCCTGCTAAGATTTATTGGGCTTTTGTTACTTTCCAGATTACTCCGGACTTCGGGGTGGTGTAAAAGGGTCTTGGTTCATAGAAATCCACAGCTACTTCCCCATAATCTACCACATACATGATATTTCCGTCGGGACTAAAGACGACATCATTGGGGCGTTCCAACCCTCCAACATTTTCAGGCTTCTGATAGGCGTTAGGTCCCATATCGATATTCCGCATGAAATACTCCCACTTCACCCCGGTAGGTTCCAGGAAGTGGATACGGAGGACGGCCGGCCAGGTTGGTACCAGGCTCTCAGGTCCCGTATCCAGGATACCGTACACGGCCCCGAATAAGTCTCCTTTGAATCCAAACTGATCACTGAAGCTCCAGGCAATACCGTCAATAGGGTTATTGGTATCCCATTCTAAAACAGGGTTGATATAACCGTTCGGATTAGGATTCGCAGCGATGAGAGGGACTCCTCGAGTACCACTCACATGGACCTGGAAGCGATAGGGCCAAACCGTAGGGACGAAGGGTTTGTCCCCGATATAGAGGTTAGGATAAGGATTTTTGACCGGATTACCTTCATACATTTCCCAACCAAAGCGCTTGTTGGTTACAAAGCCAAAGCCTTCCTTGTCGGGGAAGCCGGCATCCTGACCCTTTTCCGTTACGATAAATAGTTTTTCAGCACCATTGGCAATCCGACGGTGACCCAGGTCATTGGCACCGTTATCGGTGACTGCCAGAGCATTTTCGAATCGCGTCCCCTTGGGCCCAAAGGCAACTCCCGATTGATTCCGGAAGCCAAAGGCATAGACTTCCATCTTTTCATGGGGATAAATCCCATCCGGACCCTTATCGCTAATTTTCACCCGCATAATAGATCCACCACAGGGAACCTGCGCTTTGACGATCTGCCCAGGTTTAGCCGGCACACCTACCGGCATCAAGGCACCCGTCATCCGGCCATCGGAGGATTTAATGTTTAACCCTGTATGGACAATATCCCGACAGACGGGGTCATGGGGGGTGGTGCCTAACCCATCCGGGTGTTTGACCCAGAAGGGATCGTTGGGAATATCGGTCCATCCATGATTATCTGGATCCGCAAAGCCGGTATTGCTGGGAAAACCCAGAGCAAAGTATAACCATCCATCCTTACAGGTGATCCCACCATTACGGTGATCCCCTATAAAGAGATCTTTGATAATCAGACGTAACTCTCCATTAACTCCTTCGATCTCCCAAATCTTCTCGCCATATTCGGGAATATAGGTAATACTATTATCCGGGCAGTATCCGATTTCATTCATTACCGTCTTGAAGACCCCCTTGCCAATTTCTTTCAGAAGTTTACCGTTTTTATCGAAAACCTTTACATGGGGTGGCTCGGTCGGGTCTGGACCTCCAAACAAAGGCCCTGAAATCGCTACCCAAACATTGCCGTCTTTATCAACGGTTGCAGAGGAAGGAGTATCCAATCCGGCCACAAAAACTTCTACTTTGTAGCCGGGAGCTATTACAATCTTTGATGGATCCGGTTTTACAGCGGTACGCCTGGTCCAATCCCCAGACTTACTGGCTCCTTGTAAATCGGTTGGTATCATGATAGCAAAAATCCCTACAATCCCAGCAAGTACTAACCAGGTAAAATTTTTCATTATTTTCTCCTTCTTCCTGATTGTAACTATTCAGGTTATCCCCGCTCCTCATTCCTCTTCTATGCCCTGGGAGAAAGGAGAAGACCTATATAGCTACTTTCATGAGTATCTTTTTAGAAATAGATCAAAAGCATAAACCTCTCCAACACCTTCTATCCAGCCAATTACAAAACTTTACCGATTCTTTGAATCACCTTACCGCATAAGCCATCAGGTGACTTTAGACACTGAACTTTTGTACTAAACGGTTTGAAGATCGAGGAGAGAGGATCGAAGATTGAGGGATAAGAAAAAGACCAGGTTTTTCCATTTCTTTAGGATTCCCTATCATCTTTCCCCGGTCCCGGATCGACTCCCGTCTAGAACTCGAGTATAAACATATCAATAGGTAGGAAGTTTCCGGATATGGGCAATCACATCCAAGATATCTTGCCTCTGCAATACTTTTTCCCAGGCTGGCATATAAGCACTTTTTCCCATGGCAGCTCCTCCTTTGGATATTACCTGAAACAGATACTCATCAGAAAGCTTCTCGATGTATCCCTTTCGGGTGAGATTATCCACGTGGGGCATAAAAGTCTGGGCTCCTCCCCTTCCATCTGGGCCATGGCACCCCTGACAATATCTAAGAAAAAGTGCTTTTCCATGTTCGGGATCTCCGGCTGCAGGCGGATTTCCTTCAGCAGCAGATATCACGTGAGGCATGATACCTGCTATCATGAGCACAAAAGCCACCATCCCATAACCTGTCCTCCTCAAGATTTCCCTTATCACTCCAACCCTCCTTTCCAGTAATCTGAATTTTGGGAACAGCACGCTATTTAGTTACTCCCCTGGAAGCCTATCCATATCCCAACCTATAGCTTCCAGGGTAGAACTGCTACGCGGATTGTTATAAAAGACTTATCTATCTAAAGTCAAGAAAAAATTTTGACATTCTTTAACTAACCCAGGGGGATTCTTTGATGAAGATACTGATTTATTCTTCGAAGACCTTCTTCGATGTTCTCTATGGAGTTAGCATAGGAAAATCGCAGATATCCTTCTCCTTTTTTTCCGAAATCAATTCCAGGGGTAACGGCCACATGGGCATTTTCTAAAATATCAAAGGCCAGTTTATAGGAATCCTTTCCAAACCTATCGGCGCGGGCAAATACATAAAAGGCACCGGTAGGGTCCACGGTAATTTCAAATCCACCCTCTCGTAATTTTCTTAGCATGAGTTTTCTTCTTATATTGTAGAGATCGACCATCCTCTGAACTTCTTCTTTAACCTGAGGAAGAGTTAAAGCTGCAATTCCACCCCGTTGAGCAAAGGAACTGGCAGAGATAAAAAAGTTCTGCTGAATTTTCTGCATGGGACGAACAAATTCCGGGGGAGCTATTACATAACCTAAACGCCATCCTGTCATAGCGTATAGCTTGGAAAATCCGTTTAAAACAAAAGCACGACGGGTAAATTCTAAGATAGAATGTTCCCTTCCTTCATAAACCAGACCATGGTAAATTTCATCTGAAATAATAAAAGGCGAAAAACAAGCGATACGTTGCATGGTTTCTGCAGATAACAGGTTGCCGGTAGGATTTGAGGGAGAGTTAAGTAAAATAGCCTTGGTCCGTTTGGAGAGTTTTTCGTTAATTTTCTCCGGCGTATATTGGAACCCTTCTTTTTCTTCAACCTCCACATAGCAGGGAACTCCACCTAGCAGGGTTATAAAATTGGGATAACAGGCATAGCAAGGATTAGATAAAATAACTTCATCCCCAGGTTCAAGGAGGGAAGCAAAAATGAGAAATAGAGCCGGGGACGTTCCTGAAGTTACAATAATCTGGTCCGGTGAAATACAAACTTGATACTTTTCCTGATAATGCCGGGCAATGGCTTCTCGAAGTTCTAGAAGCCCCATGCTATGGGTGTAGTGGGTATCTCCCTGTCGAAGGGCTTCTACGGCAGCTTCGATAATGCAGGAAGGGGTGTTAAAATCAGGCTCCCCAACCTCCAGGTGAATGACCGAACCTTTTTCCTGCTTTTCTATCTCATGGGCCCTTTCTAGAACTTCCATAACAATAAAGGGAGATATTTCCATCGCTTTTTTAGATATCATTCCTGTAGAATCATAAGATGAAGTACTCTTTGATGAAAAGTCACAGGTAGAGAGAACTCATCAAGGACTACTTCCTTCCTTACGCCTTTCAGTTAGTCTTGAAAGTATTCATATCAATTTAGTAGATGGAAAAAGAAACACCCCCCCGCTGGCCCCCCTGGAGGGAGGCTAGCGGGGGGGGGTATTCAGACAGAAAAAGTGACATCTACTAAATTGTTACAGTTACGTCTTACAACTTTATTATTGACAAGGCAAAATATTTCCTTTTATGATAGGGTTGTTATTTTGAAAAATAACTCTGAGCTTTACACATTAAAGTTAATATAGGTTTTTAACCTATGGATAATCTGCTCTTAAAGTGAGTTTTATTACAATGCATAAGCAGGGTAGATCTCAACATTTGCTTTCAACTTTGTTAACAGGGGATCAGCTTTATTTAAAAAGTTCTGCTCTGTTGAAAGAAGAAGCAGATAAATTCTTAAAGTCTTTTGATGACTGGCGAGAAGGAGCTAAGGGGAAAAAGCTTTATAAACCTGCTATTTATGCCAGAGTTGAGATTAATTTTGATTATAAACGCGCCAATATTCATGTGTCTAAGGAGTTCCATCTCGCCGCTCCATTCATGGATTTTTATCCCTTTGTAGACTGGAGCCGGAGTTCCTTCCAGATCTCTAAAGCAGATTTACAGGCTACCCCTGAGGAGGATGCCCTTCACGATAGACTTCCCAGTGCTTTAAGTAAAATGAATGATTTCACGGAGCTTGAGAAAGAGCTTAAAGAACATCTTTACAGGGACTATTTTTTGGTTATATATTATAACCCTGGACTACAAATTTACTCTGGCTTAAAAGAATCTCTGGAGGAGTTTCAGCTTAAATGTGAAGGGATTATTGATGAGAAAATTCAAGATGCCATTGAAAATCTCCGAAATGTTTACCAAAGACGCTTTGACCAAATAGAAAAGAGATTCATGAGTGAGAAAGATGTGCTTATATCCGATGAGATGGAGTATACAGCCAGAAAACGTGAAGTGCTCTTGACCGCCGGGGAACCTGTCTTGGCCTTCTTACAGGGAAGGAGATCCGTGGATGAGATAGTTCAAAGTGGGAAAGATCATGATAATCTGAACAAAGTGAAAAATAGGCCAGATAAACTGGACCCATTTGATGAACTGAGACAACAGCTTTATGACCTCAACTTCGAATTAGAGCAGGAAGTTGTAGCCATTGAAGAGAGGTTTAAAGAATATTTGAAGTTGACCGAGAGTATTCAAATAAAGCCCGAGAAATTAGATATTACTGTTCATTCCATGGGTATTTTATGGGTACTTGTATAACCGATATAGAGAAGTAGCGGAGTGTCAGGATGGGAGGGTAGGAGTGAGAAGTATGGGAGTGTGGGAGTAGAAAAGTGTGGGAGAAATTTTTAATACCCCCCTACTTCCATACCCCCACACTCCCATACCCCTTACTCCATCTGTGGTAAAAGATTGGATTTCAGAAATAAGAAGGTATATCGGTGATTTTACCCGAAGAATTTCAATAAAAGTACGTCTTGCCCATCTGAGAAGGACCAGATTAAAAAAGTTTAAGGAATTAGGTAAGCTCGTTTTTAATGCGGCTGTAAACAGAGTATCGGATGCTTCCCTGGATCCTTCACTTAAAAGCTTGATTGAAGAACTTGCGGAACAGGATCGGGAAATTAGTAAGTTGAGCCTGGAGCTTAAATAAAGCTGAGTGTTCAAAAGACTAGTTTACCCTTTGTTCAAGAGCATGACAATTCCAGAAAATATCTCCCAAGGGATTAAGCAAAATACAAGATATTCCTCCCAATTGTTTTGGAAGGGTCTCACCCTTATTTCGGTTATTATAAGCCTCTTCTCCCTGGTCGTAGCTTTTTCTTATAAATCGGAAGTCATGAGACATTCTGCTTTAATTGAGATTTTACAAGGTAAGCTGTTGGAAACCGAACAAAACTTAACCAAAATCCAACAAGATACAGACAAGAATGTTAAGTTAGTATCTAAGGCTTTAAGCGATGAGATTCAATCGGCAAAATCTCAGATTGATCAACAAATAAAGCTTACGGAAGCACGGGTGAATCAGATAAATGCGCTTATCCAGCTTCAGGGAGTTTATAGTTTTATAGAACATGCCCATATGGCTATTTTGAGGGATGGGGATTATGCGAAAGCAGCCGGCGAAATTGAGAAAGCCAGGAATCGATTATCTAAAATTTCAGAAACTTTGGCAGGAGATCAAAAGCTCAGTATTCAAAAACTTCAGCAATCTCTGCAGGATATAGCGGTTCAACTTCAAAATCCGACTCCTTCTGTTGCCAAGCTTTTAAGCGACATCCTGGATAAGCTCGGAAACGTAAACAATACGCCACCTGTAAAACCTGAAACCCAATCGGTCCCCGGCCCTGAAGAAAAACCCACTGGGACCCCAACCAAGAAACCAGAACAATCGTAAAAAGAACTGCCTGATTATGAAACGTTTGCCTGCAATGGCTGTTATCATTCCAACCGTTTTGATGTTCCTTATCGCCTGTATCTTGGTAGGCATTTTTACTTTTCAAAATCCAGGTACTCTAGAGCTGCGCTACCATCTTCATATTCCGTTTCTTTTGGACAAGGAGTGGCGAACAGGGGAGGTTTCAGTTGCGGTGGTAGTGTTAATGTCCTTCTTTTTTGGTGTCCTTGCAGCCTTTCTTCTCTCCCTGGGAGCTGCACTTCTGGCTTTATATCCTTATCTGAAACGAAAACGTGCTGAAAGTCGAGAGCAGACCATCTTAACGCTTCGAGCCCGAGCCAAAGCCAGCAGTTTAATGGGAGAGTATGATAAGGCAATTGCGGACTATCAAAAAATTCTTAAGAGGATGCCCGATGAACCGGAGCTTCATCTGGAGTTGGCAGAGGTTTATCGACAAAAACAGGATTATAAAAGTGCCCTGGAACATGATAGTTTCGTACTCTCTAAAGATCCCGAAAACATTTCTGCACTCCTGGGTGCTGCCGAAGATTGGACGTTGCTGGGTAATTTCATAGAGGCTATTAAAACTTATCGAAAGGTTCTGGAGATAAATTATTATGCCCCCGCAGTTATAAGTAAACTTCTGGAATTACAGGAGAAAGCAGGACTTTATGAAGAAGCCATTGAAACCTTTACACGGATACGGAGTCGGTCCAAAGCAGATCAACGTCTGTTAGCTTCTCTTTATTATAGGCTGGGCTTACGGCAAAGGGATCAGGGGGAGAAAGAAAAAGCCCGATCCTCTCTGGAGAGTAGCTTAGAGGTTATGTCCAACTTTGTGCCGGCAATTTTGGCGCTTACAGACCTCTACCTGAGCGAAGATCAGCAGAAAAATGCCCGCAAGATCTGGGAAAAAAGTCTGGAGAATACCCTATCTACTGTGGTTTTAAAGAAAATAGAAGATTATTATTACCAGCAAGGTAAGCCCCAGCAAGCGATTGCCCTCTATCAAGATCTTTTAACCAAGCAAGATCTACCCCAGCTTAAATTAGCACTGGCCAGACTTTATTTGAGATTGGAAATGCGAGAACAGGCCGAAGAAAAACTTCTAGATCTACAGGCTAAAAATCCTGAGATCCCTCAGATATATTACCTTTTGGCAACTCTCTATCAGCGCTCTTCTAAAACCGAAGCCGCCCTTGAAGCCTATCAAACCGCCATGAAACTTACAGACTCCAGGCTGATTCATTTTGAATGCGAGGTATGTAAGGCTTTGTATGATACGTGGCGAGATTACTGTCATTTTTGCAATAACTGGGGAACATTAATAGACTTTCTTCCCCCTTCCCAAGAGTCTTATCCCTTAACTCCAGTAGAGCTTAAACAACTCCCGGCCAAAACTGTCTATAGTTCGATGACAGGCTGAACACCTTAAGATCTTTCTTTGCCTTTTCTATCCTCTTATCCCCTCGGTCTCCGCCCCAATAAAACCAATTTTCCTTCCCTATTGAAGAACGCTACGGCCAGGGAGGCCATGACCGTGGTAAAGAGTAACAGCATAAAAATATCAAATTCCATCGGAAAATCGGTACCTCTTCCGGTACGGTAAATCTCAGGAAGTAACGTATGTTTGAAGAGGTCAATTCCATAGGTAAGGGGATTGATATACACAATGACTTGAAGGACCCTAGGAAGGAGTTTTACCGGATAGAGCCCACCGCTCAGAAAAAACATAGGGAAAATAACAAAATTCATGACTCCAGCAAAATTCTCCAGGGAGTTCATCTGGGTCGCTATCAGCATTCCCAGAGAACTGATTGCGATGGCCGTGAGGATGAGAAAGATTAACATGCTGAGGAACTGCACAAATCCAATCTTAATCCCTAAAAAAGGGGCCAGAATCAATAAAATAACCCCCTGGGTAGTAGCCAAAAAGGAACCACTGGCTATTTTTCCAATGACAACCGTTAATTTTGTGATCGGAGCGACAAGCAATAGACGGACAATTCCAAATTCCCTATCGTACACAGTGGATAAAGAAGAAAGCATGGACTGAAAAAGGACAACCATGCCTAGAATTCCGGGAAAAATAAACTGTTTATAAGAAAATCCGTCAGGTGCCTGGACGATTTGGGCAAGGCCTGATCCAATCACAAAAAGCCATATCAAAGGTCGGGCCAATGCGCTGAAAAATCGTCCTTTCTGACGAAAAAACCGCTTAAATTCCCGAACCATTATAATATAAATAGGTTTAAAAGCCAACATAGTGGAGGTGTGGAAGTAGAGAAGTATGGGAGTATAAGAGTATGGAAGTGAGGAGAATTTACCCCTCTACTCCTATACTTCCTTATACACTCTTCACGATCCTTCAAGATAAATATTTAAAAACAGCAAGGTAGAGACTTTTGCCACCTCAGGTGCTTAAAAGACACTTTAGTTTACTTAAACTTACCACCAACATAAGATATGGAAACGAAATCCCCCTCAGGTGCTTAAAAGACACTTTAGTTTACTTAAACTCCCTTCCCGTTAAATGAAGAAATACATCATTTAAGGAAGGTCGGTTGATATTGATAGCCTGAATTTGATCTCCAAAAGTTTTAAAGAGAAGGGGAATAAAAGCTTCACTGGAATCTACTTCCAAAAAAATCCCTTCCGGTGTACGTTTGGTACTGAGTTGGAACTGTTTTTGGATCAGTTGTTCAACTTCAAGATCCCGAGTTGTCCGAAGATGAATAACATCTCCTTTAATCATTCGCTTTAACTCGGCAGGAGTTCCCAAAGCTATCAACCGACCATGATCGATAATTCCGATTCTATCACACTTCTCGGCCTCTTCCATATAGTGTGTGGTGAGAAAGACAGTCATGGCTTCTTGCTTACGGAGTTTATTAATAAAATCCCAGATATGAATACGGGCTTGAGGATCCAGTCCAATGGTCGGTTCATCCAGGAAAAGGATCTTGGGACGGTGTAGAATGCCTCTGGCTATATCCAGGTTCCGGCGCATCCCGCCGGAAAGCTTCATGATGGAGTGATGCTTGCGATCTTTTAAGCCGGAAACTTCCAGGATTTCGTCGATTCGGGCTTCTGTAACTTTTTTCTTTAAGTTGTAAAGATAACAATTGAAAAGCAGGTTTTCATAAACACTGAGTTCTCGATCCAGGGTAGTTTCCTGAAATACAAGTCCGATGGAACTACGGACCTGCAGAGCCTGCGTGATACAGTCATATCCATTAACTTTAGCACTTCCGCTCGTCGGTTTAAGAAGCGTGCACAGGATATGGATGGTCGTTGTTTTCCCTGCCCCGTTAGGACCCAGAAATCCAAAAAACTCTCCTGGTTTAACTTCTAAAGAAATTCCGTTTACGGCGGTAATGGAATCATATTTTTTTACCAAATCTTTAACTTCAATGGCTGTCATAAGGTTTTAAAATCGTATTTGTGTTCCCAGGGCCTGACCCTGTTCTAAAAGCTGGGTTAATCGTTCCGGATGGTTTCCGTTGAGAATCCAGCATTCTGAGATGCCTTCTAAAGCCTTAGAAAAGTAACTATCTACACATTTATATTGATGAAGATCCGAGATGGATACGGACCGTAAAAGTACAGGTAAAATCTGTTTTTCTTCTGAAGTACGAAGAAGGTTATGGTCCAAAGAGAGAATTCCATCGACATCCTTTATTAAAATGAGCCTGCGCGCTTTTATGATTCGGGTAATATAGGCTGCGAGGGAATCTGAGGTAACACTCCAGGAATGGGGTAAAGGATCCAGGTTAAATAAGAGTGTAGAAGGGAGCAAAATGGGTAATTGCTTATGGGCCAGAGCTTGTCTGGCCTCGGAAATCGTCCTAACCGCTTGGCTGTGGGGGGTTATATCGTGGAGAAGGAGTCCAAATTGATCCATAGCTAAAATGGCCATATGATGAGAAGTTATCTCACTCAAACGGTATTTTCGATAGTAATAGCGAATCGTATCGGCAAATCCTCCTCCTCCCGGAACGACCAAAAGGTTATGGTCATGGGCCAGAGTCGCAACGGTTTGCATGAGGGGATGTAGATTCCCACCGGCGCTGAGGCTTCCTCCTATTTTTATCACCGTATCTATAGTCATTGATCTATTGTCCCATCCATTGTCCTGTCAGGAACAACGGACGGCCTGATCCAGTTTTTCAGCCAACAGATAAGCCAGAGCCACACAGGGGGCAACCCGAGAGGCCTGAGAGCCTAAAATCTCTGTAACTCCTTCAACTTTCAATCCCAATCGCTCACAGCATTTTTTAGCAAGGAACTCTCCTAGACCACAGGTAATCACCGGGAAGTTGTAGGCGTCTGGGAAACGGGAGAGAACCTGCATCAAAGCCTCTGTGATTTGTTGGATTTGTTTTTCGTAGATATAACGGGCTAGTGTGGTAATCTCTTCTTCACCCAGCATCTCTCCATCGGCACAAACGATTCGGGCTAACCGTTCTCCGGCAAATTGCCGGGTTTTGGGACGTTTATCTGGGGTTTCACATACATAATCGGAGTCCTGAATATATCCAAGGATTAAATAAACATCCCCCAAAATGGCGAAGTACTCCGGGGAAATACGGCAAAACTCGCCTCTTACAGGAACCTGTGAAACCACCGAGCTAATCGGAGTCCGCAGGACCCCGGTATAGACCAGCTCCCCCGTTATAAGCCGATTCATATCCGTTCGACCTTGCGCGGCTACTTTTCCATCTCTCAGGGGGATGATATCCGTTGTGGTACTTCCGATATCTATCAGTAAACCGTTCTTATACCATTTACCCAGGAACAAAGCCGTTGCCAGCCAATTCGTTGCGGCCAGACGTACAGGATCTTTAATCTCCTGTAAGCTGATCAACTGCCCTTCGATATCCAAAGCATAAAGGGATGTTTCGGTAAAGGTATTTTGAATGCAATCTAAGATAAATTCAATCCCTTCCCGCTTGGTCCTAAAAATATCGGACAATTCTGCCGTTATGGTCAGAGCCATAGCAATCCGGGATTCGGAATTCCCTTCTATCAGTTCCTGTTCTATAGATTTAAGCACGGAAGCAAGGGCCGTTGAATCCTTCCATATTTCAAAATACCGACTGGTTACTTTAAAATCTACTATTTGTCCTTTCTCATATCTCAGAATGGCACCTTTCGTATTAACCCCTCCAATGTCCCAACCTATTACGGTAATCATGAGGCAAATTTCACCTGACCTCTAACCTCCACCTCCTCAGGGAGTTCTCTCTTCATAACGGCACGCAGAATGGCCTCAGCCAGATTGAAAGGGAGTACCTGCCGGATTCCCACGTAAGAGGTGGTTAAACGCGGATTTATTTCGATGAAGACGGGCCGATCTTCGGTTAAAATCAGATCTACGCCCAGATAACCCTGAAGACCTTTAATCCAGGTGGGTAAACTCCGGACCAGGCGAAAAACTTCTTGCTTTAAAGGATGAGGAAGTGGCACCAATCCACCTTTATAGATTAATCGCTGGGATTCCTCGATAAACTGGGCATTCAATGTAAGTGGAACGGCGTGAATTCCGTTGGAAATTACGGAGACACTAGCATGAATACCGGCAATGTACTCCTGGATAAGAAACCGGTTGTGACGGGTTTCCTGGGCCAGTTGGGCAAGGATCGATGGGATGTCCTCGATCCTTCTCAGGAGGAATACTCCGGAACAGCCAGCCCCATCTACAGGTTTAAGAATGAGGGGAAGATCCAAGACCTTGACTTTTTCCAAAAGGTTTTCCCCAAAATTGGCTTCCTGGGTTTTAGGAAAGGGTATCCCCAAGGCCTCGAATCGTTTATAAGTCGATAGCTTATCCCCGGTCCATTCAATACCCTCTGCCGTAGAACCCAATAAAAGTTTACCTTCTTTCTCTACCCATCTGGTTAGCTTTGCAAGGATCCCGTCTGTTTCCGGTGCAATCAATAGGGTGGCATCGGTTGCTTGAACCAAAGATAAAAAAGTTTCCAGGTAACCATCCCTCTTTACCGGAACTTTTTGATGAACCGGTAATGTCAGACGCAAACGTTCATCATAGGATGTGAAAATCTGATGTTGGGGGAGTAATAAAAAATCCTGTAAAATCGCCTCCAACATCCAGGCACCCTCTCTCATAAGACTGGCCGGTAGCTCTTCCCCTATCAATCCACCCCCTGTTATAAATTCATGGACAAAGATTTTCATTTGGATGAAATTTAAAGTCCTTTCCCGGTTCTTGTCAATTAAAGAATCAGAAAGGTTCTAAAAATAAGGTTGACTTTTATTTCAACGCTGTTACACTCGAAGACGTCCTGAGTTAAGATGAAAACCCATTTAACTCTCTTTTTACCCCTATAAGCCGTCAGGTCCTGGAGAATAGAATACAAGGAATAACAGACCGAAAAATATACAAACGAGTAAATCGGTTATGCAAGTCATTCCGGTGATAGATCTCAAGGGTGGTTACGTGGTCCATGCTAAAAAAGGAGAACGTGACCGATATGAGAAAATTCAAAGTATTTTGGTGGATAGCGCAGAACCTCTTGCCGTACTAAAGGCTTTTCAAGATAAACTGGGATGTTCCCGGTTTTATATAGCCGATTTGGATGCCATTCAAAGGAAAAGAAAGCCTGATAAGATTTTGTCAGAGATTGTGCAGAACCTGCCGGACGGTCAGATCATGGTAGATGCGGGAGTGAATAATCTGGAATCGGCTTTACAGGTAATGGGTTTGGGAATTCATCAATTGATCGTGGGTTCTGAAACGTTAAGCGGTTTATGGGAACTTGCTTCTATTTTAAAAGAGGTGCCTTCTGATCGGGTCCTATTCAGTCTTGATATGAAAGAGGGAAAAGTCCTTTCTGAATCCGAGGAACTTCGAAGTTTGGATCCTGTTTCGCTTATCCATCGAATTAAGTCGATGGGTATAGGGCAATTTATCTTCCTGGAGTTGGCGAAAGTTGGAACAGAGAGCGGCATAGCCGGGGAGCTCCTCAAGGATATTCTTCGAGAACACCCCGATATCACGCTCCTGGTAGGAGGAGGGATCAGGGGAGTAGAAGACCTTATTTCCTTAAAGGAACTGGGGGTTAGAGGAGCTTTAATTGCTACCGCTTTCCATAATGGGAGGATTACCCGGGAGGATCTGGAAGCTATTCGGTAAAAATCTCTTACGAAAGGCTTAAAAGTTGCGAACTTTTTGGTTCCTTTCTTTGCTTTGGATAATGGTTTTGAAAGAAAAACAGATCCGATGTGCTACCGGGTTTTTAATCCTCCAACCAGCTCCGCAGGGTAGTATGTCGGGTAAGATACTTTCCCTGAAAGAGTTCTTCGCGGATCTCTTTGACCGTACCGTATCGTTCTGCAAAGACGTCATGGCTATGGATGGTTTCAAAATTTCGCTGCCTGGCCAGGAGAAAACTCTCATCGGAGAGGTTCGGGTATTTAACCAGGACCGCTCGAAGCATCTCTCGGACTACATCTTCTACAAACATGGGATGGGTATGGGCTTTGTGTACGATAAAGAATTCGTCCGGTCTTTTTAAAAGTTGATAAATCTGAGAGCTCATGGAGGCTTCTACAATATCTACCAGATCGTCCACATTGATTTTCAGGTCTGTTCCGACAAACAGGGTTCCTTCTCCTCGTTGATTATGGGAGGAAAGCGGTACGGTGGCTAAGATTTTTTCAATGTCCTCTTCGGTAAATCCGGCTTCCCAGAGTTTTTTCCTGGAATGTTCCCGGACCATTTCCTGCGCACAGGGACATACCGTCATACCCTGGGCTTCCCCACCCACAATGGTCCGGGTTCGGTTCTTCGTGCTTACGGCAATACTGATTAAAGAATAGATTTCCTGAGAAACCTGGTTAGATACAGGAGTTTGACG
Source organism: Candidatus Limnocylindrales bacterium (assembly GCA_035559535.1). NCBI lineage: Bacteria > Bacillati > Chloroflexota > Candidatus Limnocylindria > Candidatus Limnocylindrales > Candidatus Limnocylindrales bacterium. The sequence continues at coordinate 169,407 of DATMBG010000044.1, read as the reverse complement.
GTCTCTAGGATATTTAGCCCGAATGACTACTTCGGATTTCAGGGTATTCTGTTCTCGATTAATTCTCTCTGCAACGGTTTTTGCAAAGGATTCCAGATCCATGGAAGCCGATCGTATCACCTCATCGATGATCTCATTGACGATGGTACTGAATCGGGACATATGGAGACCCTTTTGCTCAGGAGACAGGTCTGCATACAAATCCATTTCCGAGTAAAAAAGATCCGCTCCCCGATCATGCTTAATGGGAATAATTTTCTTGACTCCTATCACCCCGACGCGACTTAAGCTGATAGGAACGTTAGGTCGCATTCCTTGAATATCTCTTACAGGTTTCATGGAAAGTTTATGTCCTCCGTTGGTTGATACCCCCTACTATTCCCCTGGAACAAGATAGCTAGAATACTATAGAGAGCAGGCAACTCCTCAAGTAACCCCTTTTATTAAAATATGCCAAATTCGGCAGGACGGGTATATCCTCTGGGTAAAAAATTCAAAAAATTATCTTGACAGGGCTTGAGATTCTTTATTTAATTTTCTCTAAGATTTAATTTCTGACATCCAGATTATCCTGAAATTTCATCCTTCCCGATATGAGGATATGGGGATTATTCACCGAGTCCCGTAAGGAGCTGGTGGATGTGCTAAACTTTGAATTTCAAAAGGGAGACTAATTTTCACCTATGGAAAGAAAACACCTTTTGTATATGTTTACAACTGATGATTATGCAAGTCCCTTCGATATTAATATGGCCTATGATGTGGGATTCGATATTGTTATCCCCTATACCCATGTAACTCCCCAAATCGGCGGGCTTTTGGCTCAAGATATTATTTTTTCTCGGGGTGTCGGGGGGACTAAATTTTCAAGTATTTTCATAGGAGGAAGTGATCTCAATTTAGCAGAGGATATCTGGAAAGCCGTGGAGAAAAACATGTTTCCACCCTTCCAGGTTTCCATCATGATTGATCCCAAAGGAGCTTATTCGACAGCCTCTGCTTTGCTGGCCAAGGTTGAAAAGTCCCTTGAAGTTTGCAAAATGGGTAATTTAGCGGGTAAGAATGTGGCTATACTGGGCGGTACCGGCCCGGTCGGTCGTATAGCTGCTGTGCTGTGTGCAAAAAACGGTTGTCATACGAAGATTGTAGAGACCGATCCTTCTCGAAGTCCGGAATTTGCCGAGACGATTGCCAAAACCCTTAAGGAGCGATATGGGGTCTCGGTAGAGGGAGATTATGCCTGGACTCCTGAGAAGAAACTGGATATTCTTAAAGAGGCTCATCTTATCTTCTCAACGGCTAAAGCCGGTATTCAGGTTCTTTCCAAAGCTATTCTGGAAAAGCTCCCACCGGGTAAAATCGTGGCAGATGTCAATGCCGTACCTCCGTCAGGGATTGAGGGACTTGCCTCTAATCAAGATTTAGCCGAGATTGTTCCAGGCATCTTGGGCATCGGAGCCTTAGTTATTGGAGACTTAAAATACAAGGTGGAAATGGACATGCTGGATAAGATAAGAACGGCAGAGAAAATGACGGTTGTTGATTTTCAATTTGCCTATGAGGCAGCGAAAAAACGACTTTAGCAGCAAAGTGAGTCTCTACTTATAAAAAAGAGAATCTTTGATGGGCGCATCAGATCCTGGTGTAGGTAGCCTGATGGGCTTTTCCTACAAATTTGTAAACCCTTACCGGGCTGGTATAGATTTTAGGAGCGCCCTTTATTGGATCTTTACCAGTCTGGTCTAATTAAAGAAAAGGAGGGACTTCTTATGGATATGCGTATCGGTGAATCCCTAGTTGGGGATGGAAATGAAGTAGCCCATATAGATTTGCTGATAGGTTCCAAAACAGGTCCAGTAGGTCAGGCCTTTGCCCAAACCCTTGTATCGCCGCGAATGGGTCATACCGCTCTTCTGGCCGTCTTAACCCCAAACCTCCAACCAAAACCGGCGACCGTTATTGTGAATAAGGTTACCATCAAGGGGGGAGACCAAGCGGTATTGATGTTTGGTCCGGCCCAGGCAGCAGTGGCTAAAGCCGTTGCCGATTCAGTTGAAGCCGGTGTAATTCCTAAAGGATTGGTCGAAGATATTGTGATTGTGGTCGGGGTATTTATTCACTGGGATGCCAAGGATAAGAAGAAAATTTACGATTATAATTACGAGGCGACCAAACAAGCGATTGCCCGAGCCATGAAAAATGAACCGAGTATCGATGAAGTACTGGCCAAGAAGGACACGGCCAAACACCCCTTCGCTTGATGGGGGATAATCCCCCATTAAAAAAGCAGCCTTAGATGATACCCAACAAGAACCCTCAAAATCTGCTGAAAAAGCCGGTCCCCCTCAGCAAACAAAGCCTGCTGAACCAGTAAAACCCGAGGAAATCAAACCAACAGAGGCCCCCGCAGGTTTGTTAGCTAAACTGACCCGCTTTTTTGGTAAACTTTTTGGGGGATAAAAAGTAGAGACGTTGCCAACAACGTCTCTACTTTAAAGTAACATATCCTTAAACCACCCGACCAGCTAAAGCCTCCATGAGCGGAAAGGGGATTTATGCCCCAGAAAGATATTGAAATTATTCTAATGCGGCAACTTGCGAGTTATCTTGCCATACCCACCCTTATTGCAGATTCCGGTGAAACCTTAATTTTTTGCAATGGTTCGGCTGAAGAAGTGCTGGGTTGTCAATACAAAGAAATCGGGGAAGTATCTCTGCAAAAATGGTCTTCTATGATTCCGGCAATTACCGAGGAAGGCTCACCCCTCCCCATGGAAGACAGACCCTTACTAATCGCTCTTCAGAAGCACCAGGCAACCCATCGGGCCTATTGGATTCGTACCTTTAACAACCTCTTCAAAAAAATTAAGATTACCGCCTTCCCCCTAAAGGGAATGGCGGGTCGATACCTGGGTGCGGTATCCATCTTCTGGGAGGTAAATCCTCTACCTAGGCAGGTAGTAAATGCTGCCCAAAACGTAGAAAACCTCAAAGTTTCCAGGTGTATAGAAGTCATCCTCATGCGACAGCTTTCAAGTTATCTTGCCATGTCGATCTTCCTGGTAGATCCGGTCGGAAACCTGCTTTTTTACAATGAATCCGCCGAAAGGCTTCTGGGCCATCGATATAATGAAACCGGTGAAATGCCTTTTGAGGAGTGGTCTACCATTTTCACTCCAACGGCCGAAGATGGTTCTCCTATTTCCCCCGAGGATCTCCCCCTGAGCATTGCTCTCCAGAAGTATCGAGCAGACCATCGTTCATTCTGGATCCGAAGTCTGGATGGAATTTTCAGAAGAATTGCAGTGACAGCATTTCCACTGGAAGGAGAAGGAAATCGGCATCTAGGTGCCGTGGCAATCTTTTGGGAGGAAGAGAACCCTTTATGAGAATCACCCTGTGGGGAACCCGGGGCTCCCTGGCAGCTCCAGGTCCTGAAACTGTCCGCTACGGAGGTAATACTTCTTGTGTGGAGGTAAGGGGAGCCGATGGGACTCTCTTAGTTCTGGATGCAGGGACCGGCATCCGGCGTCTGGGGGCCACTATCGGACCCGAAGTACCCCGTATCGATCTTCTCCTGACCCATCTTCATATGGATCATATCCAGGGATTGGGATTTTTCAAACCCTTAGATCAGCCCGATCAAGAAGTCCATATTTGGGGGCCTCCCTCCATAACCTTGGATTTACATGCCCGCCTGGCCCGATACCTTTCACCCCCCCTTTTTCCGGTATGGCTACGGGATTTACCCTGCCAACTTACACTTCATGACATCTCTCTAGGCAGTTTCCAGATTGGAGGATTTCAGATTATGGCCTCTCTCGTTTGTCACCCCGGACCGACCTTGGGTTTTCGGATTACCGAAGGCTCTACTTCAATCGCCTACTTGCCGGATCATGAACCAGCTCTCGGGGCGAAAGAATTTCCAGGAGAACCGGATTGGATATCCGGATTTAGCCTGGCCGAAGGGGTGGATCTTCTCATCCATGATGCACAATATACGCCGGAGGAGTATTCTAAGCGTATCGGATGGGGACACAGCGCCATTTCCCATACCATCCAATTTGCTACCGTTACAGGCGTCAAACGGCTTGTTACCTTCCACCATGACCCCAGTCATACAGATTTCCTTTTAGATTACCTCATCCAGGGTGTCCAAAACTCTTTTGATTTAACCTTTCAGCTCATCCCGGGAATCGAAGGGACTATGTTGGAGCTTTGAAGACGATAAAAATTGGATAAAAAGAGATCCTTCTCTTCAGATTCTGGATAAGCTTAAAATCTGAGTCAACCTATGGGGATTAAGTCGAATTCCATGAGAATCCTTTTAACTGGAGTCAGCACGCGGGCAATGGTCGAATCCGCCTTGAAAAGTCTTCCTGCCCGGAAGATTCTCTCCCTGGATTACTTCGGTGATTACGACTTGCAGGGACTTTGTGAGAATTACTCCCTTAAACGGACCTTCTCCAGGCCCTTTACGGCTTCGAATCTGTTTTCTGCCAGTCAGTATTTATCTTTCCAGGCGGTTATCTATACCTCAAATCTGGAAAATTATCCCTCCCTCCTAAAGAAATTTCAGCGTAAGAGTATTCTGCTGGGTAATTCCCCTAAAACCCTCTCCCGAATTCGTAATCCCAAGATTTTCTTCCCCTTTCTGGAAAGAACCGAAATTCCCCACCCCAAAACCTATTTTGAAGATCGAAAAGGGAAGATTGAACAGAGCGATCCTGGATTTTCGCAATCTATATTCTTACAAAAACCGATTTGTAGCGGGGGTGGGTTTGGGATTACCCAGATAAGCGCGCCAGAAAAAAAAGCTCGACAGGTTATCCAGGAGTATATCCCGGGTCTGCCTTGCTCTGCCCTGTTCCTGGCTAACGGTCAAGATAGTGTATTGATCGGCTTAACAGAACAACTTATCGGCCTTGAGGAATTTGGTAGCCGGGGATTCAGGTACTGTGGAAACATCCTGGGAAAGGTCTGGAGAGAAACTGAAGGCCCTCACCTCCTGGGAGAGCTGGCAGAAATTACGACCCTTTTAACCCGGGAATTTAAACTCCGGGGAGCTAATGGAATCGATTTTATCTTAAAAGATGGAGTCCCCTATCTTTTAGAAGTCAACCCTCGTTACACGGCAGCCATGGAGCTGATTGAAAAAGCCTACCATCTGCCGATTGTGGAGGCCCATCTGAATTCTTTGGAAGGTTACCTGCCGGCTTTTAATCTTATGACCTATCTGGAGAAGGGATATTGGGGTAAGGCTATTCTCTTTGCCGAAAAAGATTTGAAAGTCCCCCCCATTCAAAGAGATTGGTTTGAGAAGGGAATCCGGGATATTCCCCTGGAAGGGGAGCTTATCTACAAAGGAGAACCTGTTTGCACCCTTTTTGCCTGTGGCTCGACTCGAGAAGCCTGTTATAGAGAGTTGGTAGGAAAAGCCGAAAAGTTAAAGGCCGATCTGACATCTTTTGGTTTGATCCACGACTCCCCGGAGAAGCAACCCCCTAAGGAACTTCTTGAAAAATATCCTCATTAGTCGGCAGGGTATAAATATACAAGGAAACAATCTCCGCGTCACCCCAATCCTTCATCCACCCATTTAGTTTTTCACTAAAGTTTTTGGATAGCGTAAGCGTCACTTTTCCTCCTCCATCATTGAGGTTAATAAAGGTAATTTTAGGTTCAGCCGAAGGTAGCACTTCAATCTGTCGGTTACCGAAGGTAGCCCCTGTGATAATCTGGAGACCATCCAGGATGTAAGATTGGGGGGGTTCTAAATTAAGCTCGGCAATCACCTTGAGTTCATGTTTTTTAACTCCCAATTTTTTCATGGCATATTCACCCATTCTTAAACCTACCGCGAGTAGGGGATCCATCTTTCCGTTAAAGTCCTTGGCAAGTTCAAAGGCTTGAGCTTGAGGGTTGGAACTATCATGGCCGAAGCTCTTAGACGGGGTAGTCGAAAGTACCTCTATGATCACACCTAAGAGCAGGCAGAGGAAGAGAGAGCCCCCCGGTACCTTAGCTCTTCCCTGCGTGGTTAAAAGTTTAAGAATCCTCCACATAGGCCATCTTTCATTGTTTTTTCAATGGGGGTGGATTGAGAGTAGGCAAAACTTTTTCCTCTATCTGGGCACCTGGGGGGAGTTGAAAGAGATCATCAGGAATAGGAATATTCACCTCTACATCTTTGAGAATAGTAATGTAAGAATCTCCAGAGCCATCTGGAGGAGGTAGCATACGAGAGATCGTTTTCAAAGAAAGCCCACGCCATCGACATTCTTTAACACTACTCCGAATCGTTACTAACCCCCCTAGATTATGTTCTGAATCGTAGGTATAGACCTCGCACTCTTTTCCATCGACGGTTTCTGTCCCCACCTTTTGCAGGTTCTTTTTGGTTATCCATTTTTCATCATAAAGTACAGATTCCGCTTCCAAATCTGTTTTGGTCAATTTTATGGTCCCATCGCTATAGGTATTGGTAGAGGTATACTTATCATGGTCATGGATAATAATAAAACTTAACCCCTTGGGTTGATTGGGTGCGGAGGTAACTTCCCTAACTTTTTCAATTCGCTCCAGTTTACCTCCATTTTTGATCCAAATTTTAGAAGTGACTGTATCCAGGGTTCTCCCATCATAATCCACATGGATTAAGGTTTCCGTCCATTTAGCTGTATCAAATTCAAAGCCTTCGTAGTGTTTGGCCAGCACTGGTTGAGGAGTTTCAATCCAACAAAAGATCAAAGAAATTAAAAAGCCACATATAAAAGTTTTATGATACTTATATTCCATAAGGCTTCAATCAACCGTCTCATCAATTGTCTGTCGAAAGGGACAAAGGATCCCGGACAACGGACAACGGACGGCGGACCATGGACCATTTTTCTATTTTTTCATCGATTAAAGTGTAAACTACCGGTATAACCACCAGGGTCAGGCAGGTAGAACTCAACATTCCTCCGATAATACCTATGGCCATAGGTTGGCGGATTTCAAACTCGGATCCCAGTCCTACGGCCAAAGGAATCATACCAAAAATAGTCGTTAAAGAGGTCATCAAGATGGGGCGAAAGCGGATTAAGGCTGCAGATAGGACAGATTCTCGTCGAGGTAGACCTTGTTCTTTCAACGAGATGGCAAATTCGATCAGCAAAATGGCATTTTTAGTAACCAGTCCCATTAAGAGAACCATTCCGATCAGGGACATCAGGTTAAGGGTCTGTCTTGCCAGGAAAAGTGCCAACAGGGCCCCGATAATGGCTAAAGGGAGTGAAAGCATAATGGTAAAGGGATGGATAAAGGAACCGAATTGTGAAGCCAAAACCATATAAATAAAAATGACCGACAAGAAAAGGGCAAAGTACAAAGAGCGGAAGGATTCCACCATTTGTCGTACCTGGCTTCCAAAGGTATAGGAATAACCCGGCGGAAAATCTATCTGGGCTAGTCTTGCCTTGAGATCGTTAACTACTTCTCCCAGGGATCGGCCTTCAGCCACTTGACTGGCGAGGGTGATCTGGTGGGTTCGATTGAGCCGCTCAATTCGGGTCACCCCGGATGAATAACCAAAGGTGGCAATGTCCTGGAGTTGGATTTTCTCTCCTTTAGGAGTTAAAATAGTTAATTTACCCAGATCCTCGGTTGAACGTCGCTCCGATTCCTGTATGTGAATCCGGATATCATGGGTATAACCACCTTCCCGGAATTTAGCCGGGACAACTCCTTCTACCATAGAGCGGATCAAGTTGGCCACTTCCCGCACTCCAAGGCCGAAATCAGCCGCTTTTTTCTGATCGATCTTGATTTCAAATTCTTGCCGTCCTCTGGCCGACAGAATTTTAATATCTGCTGTACCTGGAGTTGTTGCCAATACTTTAAAAACATCATTGGCCAGACTTCTCAGGACTTCAAGCTTCTCACCTCGAAGATGGAGCAGGATCGGAAATTCCTGGATTTCCTCTCCAAAAGCCCCGACAGGAATAAAGGCAACCCTCAGGCCGGGAAATTTAGGAAAATCTCTCCGAAGTTGGGTAATAATTTCGTCTTGGGACATTTTTCTCTCAGAGGGTGGTTTCAGTTTAACTTTAATTTCGGTTCGCTCAACCCCTGAGGTAGATCCTACAATGGAGAGTATATCCTGGATATCCCGGCAGGGAACACAGGACTTATTCCAGTCTGCATCCAAAAACTCTTCTACATCGTAGACCACATCATTCATTTGATTAATGGTAGACCCCAGGGGTAATTCCAGCAAAATACTGAATTCTCCACTATCAGGAGTGGGAAGGAATTCACTTCCCAGGAAGGGAATTAAGAGTAAACTCAACAAAAACATAACCCCGGCCCCATAAAGCACCTTTCCCCGATTATCCAGTGCCCAGTTTAAAATACGTTCATAAAGAGAGAGATAAAAGGGGCGAGGGGGAGAATGGATGAACGGACGTGCCTCCACCCTCCCGTTCTCCCATTCTCCTATTGCCCCCTTCTTCCCCATGACTTTCATGAAACGGGATGAAAGCATCGGATCCAGGGTAAAAGCAACAAAGAGGGATAAAAGAACCGAAACGATGACCGTTATTCCCAGTTCTTTATAGAACCTTCCCCCGGTACCGGTCATGAAAACAACAGGTACAAATACGGCAACAATGGTAAAGGTGGAGGCCATAACGGCCAGACCCACCTCGGCGGTTCCTTCCCGGGCCGCTTGAAAAGGATTTTTCCCCATTTCCATATGCCGGAAGATATTTTCACGGACTACAATGGCATCATCTACAATGAGACCTATAGCCAGGGATAACCCCATCAGGGTCATTAAATTAATACTATAACCCTGAAAATACATAAAGGTAAAGGTTGCAATGACGGCTGTCGGTAAGGTTAGCGAGACGATAAATGTGCTTCGCCAATCCCGCATGAAAAGAAATACAATAAGAACCACCAGGGCCGTACCGATCAAGAGACTGTAATACACATCCCGAACAGAGCTGGCAATCCTTAAAGAATCGTCCCGCATCAATAAGACCTTAACATCCGAGGGAAAGGTTTTGGAGAGTTCGGCCAATTTTGTACGTACCTGTTGGGCTACGGTCAGGGCATTACTCCCCTGTTGTCTTCGAACTCCAAAGGCAACCGCTTTGTCTCGGTTGACACGGGTTAATAAGCGGACCTCTTTGTAGTAATCGTACGTATATCCCACATCCCTCAGATAAATGGGAGATCCCTTCTCATACTTTAAGATGATATTATCCAGTTCCGCAAGATCGGTTATCTCACCCCGCGTTCTCAAAACCAGTTCTTTCTTCCTCTCTTTAATCCGTCCTCCTGGGACAACCGACATTTCTTCCCTAACCCGGTCCACAACCAACTGAAACGGAATTCCTCGGACGGCCAATTTGTTGGGATCCAGGTTGATTTGGATCTCCCTTTCCAATCCTCCCATGATATCTATCGCCGCCACTCCTTCTATACTTTCCAGTTGGGGTTTTATGTACCGATGAATAAGAACCCAAAGTTGATCAACGGTCCGATCATCGCTTTCTCCCATTAAGGCATAAAGCATCATAGGGTGGAAAGCTGGATCGAATCTTTGAATTTTAGGTTCCTCAATTCCTTGAGGCAGGATATGCCTGATGGCAGAAAGAGCCTCTCGTACCCGGTTTGCCGCCTGATCTTTAGGGGTTTCCAGGGTAAACTCAACCTTCACCTCGGCAACTCCTTCATTGGAAGTCGAGAGGATATTGGTAACCCCTCCAATGGGGGCTACTGCTTCTTCCACAGGCTTGGTAATAAGGTTTTCAATTTCCTCGGCACTGGAGCCGGGATATTGAATGGTAATCAAAACCACAGGAGGGAAAACATCCGGAAAACGCTCTACGCTCAACAGAGAAAGCGAAACCAGGCCGAGGACAATCAAGGCAGCAGTCACCATGGTGGTGAGTACAGGCTGTCGTATAGATAAATCCGAAAGATACACTGGAAAACGTTTGAGAGTCTGAAATCCGAAGTTTGAAGTTCAGATATCGGACTTCAGACTTTAGACTTCAGACCGGATCTTGTTCTTACCGAATGGCCCGGACCAATTGTCCGTCAACGAGCGTAGGAGCTCCGATAGTGACCACAAGATCTCCTTCCTTTAACCAACTGGTCTCTTTTTCTTGAGCTCCAGCCTTACCTGTTTCTTCAATCATATAGTTGACTCCATCGCTTAACCCCAGATTAACCCCTCGGGCTACCACCGGAGAACTTTTTCCCTGAGCAATGGCTTCCTTATCTTCTATAACATACACGATGGTTGCTTCAGTTGCTTGAAATTCTGATTTAACAATAGCTTCCTTGGGAACCAGAAGGACATTTTTATAATGCTCGATCACCAATCCCACTTCGGAAGACATACCGGGTCTGAGCTTACCATCTTTATTGGGAATTTCTACCCAGATATCCAGGGTTCGGGTTTCTGGATTGATGGTGGGACTGATACGGGCCAGTTGTCCCTGAAAGATCGCCAAAGGAAAGTTCTCCAGGGGATAGGCCCCTACCCGAACCTTTGCCTTCATTCCAACCTGAACCTGGGAAATAAATTTCTCCGGAATTCCAGCCCGAGCATAAACCGATTCTATATCTTCAATTACAAAAAGTGGCTCAGGAGAAGCTACAGTCCCCAAAGCGGCCACGGTATCTCCAGCATGGACGTTTTTCTTTACCACCATGCCGGAAATGGGAGCCCGAATTGTATAATCGTTTAACCTTTGACGTAACTCGGCTTCCCGTGCCACCTGTTGTTTTATTCGAAGGGCCTGTAAAAAACCATCCTTCGAGGGATCTAATTCGGTTATGGGAGCCGCTTTTGCAAGTTCCAGTTCTGTTTCAACTCGCTTGAGCTCTGCTTCGATTCCGCTGGAATTGATAACCGCCAGCACATCTCCAGCCTGCACTTTATCCCCTACATTAACCAGAACTTTGTCTAACTGTCCGGTTACCAGGGAGAAGACACTGGCCTGCTGGCGCGGTTCAATACTTCCCAGGGCTGAGAAGAGAGGTTCCAGGTTTCCTCTTACCACCCGAGCCGTTTCAACCAAGGCAATTCCTTTTTCACCTGTTTCAGGAACCCTGGAAATGGACCGCGGTTTTAAGGTAAATACCACCAGGATAAATAAAAGAATTAAAATGAGAAGGGGAACGACTTTGGAAAAAAAACTTTTAGACGGCATAACCTTTTAACTCTCGTTTCTTCCAGGTATGCTTCTAAAAGAAAGGTCTTAACGATGCACTTTCTCTTGATAGGTCTCCGGTTTACGATAACCCGATTCATTCATTTCGTTCCATTGTCTCTGGACGTTGGCCAGATAAACAGCTTCTAGATTCTTCAGATCTGTGGAAAGCCGGTTTCCTGTTTCTGGAGCAGTAGCAGGGTCCGAAGGATACCTGGCTTTGGCTTCTTCGTAAGTCTCTATAGCCTTTTTCATGTTTTTCATGTTGAAAGGGACCACTCCATAATCGGGGTCTGTGCCTTGATTAAAAGTAACGGGAAGATAAGCTAAATTCCGATAGCTTTCCCATAATGCCTGATATAATTGAAGGGGTTGTTTCCTATCTTCAAAGAGGGACTTAGCCATTTCTAAGTTTTCAATAGCTTGTTTGTATAATTCTTCTAAAGTTTCCCTTTTAGGATTGTTTAAGGCCTGGGCTTCCTGGTAATAACTTAACCCAAGCTGCAAATAAACTTGAGGATCTTTGGATTGTGCCTTAACCTGAGCAAGCCATTTTTCCCGCTCGGCGGTTAAATTCGTACGAGAAGTATCCGACTCCTTTACCGAGTTTACATTCTGGGAAGCGGTTTTGTCAACCTTTTGTTCACCGGGAGAGGACCCTTTTTGTTTTTCGGAAGTTTGCTTTCCGGCTTTATCGGAATTACATCCGAAAAGGAGTGGAAAGGACATTACAGTTCCCAGGGTTAGAATAAGAATAATTTCTGTGACCTTCATGGTTTAAAAATATACTCGAAAAAAAATTCGTCTCCCTCAAAACTAAAGGGAGACGAATTTCTAAAAGGGGTCATGGACCCATTGCTCTCTATCGAAAAGACCCTTGCTTATTCAACGACTGCGATAGTACGATCGTCAATTTTCTTGAACCCATGTTTCTCAGGTTCAGAGTAAAGGAGGGGTTCATGACCGGGAATGAGTAAACCGTTACCGACTGCCGCACGAATCTTCTTATAAGATTCAACCATTTGATACAAATTTAAACCGAATCCAAGGGGAATGTCTTCATTTATATTCCGGTACATATAAACGGCATCCGAAGTATAGCAGGCTCTTCCTTTGGTCGTTTCTAAGCAGACAGTTTGAGTTCCGGCTGTATGACCTGGAGTCAGATAGACGCTTAGACCGGGAATAACATCTTGAACATCTCCATCGACCAGGATCACTCTTCCTTCCCAGTTCAATTTGACCAGGTTCAGGATGTCGGCCGGTTCAAAACCTGCTTTAGCTTGTTTATTTTGAGTCATAGAGCCCGCTGCAAATTCCAATTCCCTGGTTTGGATGATAAACTTGGCATTGGGGAAAGCGCCAGTACCCCCGGCATGATCCCAGTGAGCATGTCCAATGGTTACGTAATTAACATCTTCGGGCTTAATGCCGGTTTTTGCAAAGGCAGTTTTATAATCAACGTAATCTTTAGCACCCCATTTCTGACCTATTTCCATGTTGGTGAAGCCAGAATCCAGGGCTACCACCGTATTTCCGCTCTTGGCAAGGCAAAGCTGGAAAGGAACATTGACTTTCTCGCCTCTTCCAACTCCAAATAATAGAGCATCTAACGGATAATTTGCCAGAGTGGCAAAATTAACACAATATAACTTATCAAACTTGGCCGATTCTGCAGCACTTGCTTTGCCGGTAGAAAAAACAAAGGAAATAGCTAGAATAGCGAGGATCAAAGCAACAACCTGTTTGATCTTCATAAGGCACCTCCTTGATTATCACCTTTGAAACATTAAAACACCGGTAACATTAATAAATAAACAAACGACGCACACTTTAAACCCTTGACTTAACAAAAGTTAACCCCTATCACCTCCTTTCTAACTTAAAGTAACTTTGAAACATCTCCTTACAAAGGTTTACTTAATCAAATCTAACTGCTCCTTGTCAAGTACAATTTTTAAATTTTTCTTCAAAGAGGCCAGAAGTTCACCGGCAACTCGGGATTGTTTGTCCAGCAAAGCTCTATCCCGTACCTTATTCTCAACCCTCTCAAAATCCAACTGATCTCCCAACTTTTTCTCATCTAATTTGATAATATGATAACCCACATTGGTTTTGATCGGTCCGGCAATTTCTCCAGGGTTCATAGAGAAGACGAATCTGGCTACCTCGGGATCCATCTGCTCCCGGGTTAAATAGCCTAAATCTCCTCCTTTTTGACCGGAAACTTTATCCTCCGAGATCTGCTTGGCCATGGTGCCGAAGTCAGCTCCACTTCGAATCAACTCTAGAATTTTTTCGGCTTTTTCCTTAGCTTTTGTATCGGCATCTGAATCTGCAGAAGCTGGCCTGATCAAGATATGACGAACTCGAACCTGGTCTATGGTGCGGAATTCATCCTTGTGCTCTTCATAGTATTGGCGCGCTTCGGCTTCGGTGATTTTAACATCCCGTTTGAGCTCATTTATGAGGTTGACAATGATAATTTGTGCAGTGGCCTCCTTAATTTGTTGAATAACTTCTTTCCTTTCAGGAATACCTCGACTTTCTGCCTCTTTTAAGAGAATTTTTTGATTTATCAACTCTTCCAAGAATTTTTCCTTGCCCTCTGGGGTGGAGTACTTCTTTTTAGTTTCTGCCGGAAGATTATCAAAGGAGGCTTTAAACTCTTCTACGGTTATTTCAATCCCGTCGATTTTAGCCAGTATAGGGGAAGGAGAATTTTCTGCCTGGCTGAAGGTAGAGAACAGGGAGAAGAGGATTGTAGTAAACAAGAAGAACCCTATACCCATCATCTCCCTACCTGCTTACGATGTTAATTCTTAATTCGAGGTCCTTAGTTAACTGATTGTTTTAGTGAGTGAATCTTATAGCCAAAATATCTGTCTCCCTTTACTATATAAGGGTTCCTGGTTCGATTTTGTCAATACCTTTTTCACTCTCAATTCCTGATTCTACAATTTTAAAGACCAAAACCCTTGACAAAGGTTTATTTTGTAAGTAATAAGTTCTCAACCTTTAATCTTAAAAAGTTTCAACGTCCGAAGGAATATGGATACCCAGGAAATTAAAGCTACCCTTGAGGCCCTTCTCTTTGCATCCCCAGAACCCCTTACTTTGGATAGAATCTGCGAGGTTTTAGAAGGGGTAGACCCCCAGAGTATCTCCGCCATGCTAAGCCAGTTAGATCGGGAGTATCAGGAGCCGGGACGAGGGTTTCGAATGGTTCGAGTGGCAGGAGGTTATCAATTGGCAACCAAACTCGAGTATGCCCGCTGGATCAAAAAGTTAAATATCCTCAAAAAACGCTCCAAATTGTCTCTTCCTTCTCTAGAAACCCTGGCGATTATAGCATATAAACAACCCATTACAAAGCCCGAGATCGAAGAGATTCGCGGTGTTAATGTTGATGGGGTTATCAAAACCCTTTTAGAGCGTGGATTGATCCGTATTATCGGTAAAAAGGAAGTGCCGGGCCGACCGGCTGTGTACGGAACAACCCCAGAATTTCTCCGACACTTCGGGTTAAATGATTTATCCGAGCTGCCTGAGCCCGATGAGTTTGAAGAAATGGTATCATGATGGAAAGATTACAAAAGGTTTTAGCAAGGGCAGGAATTGCTTCTCGGCGGGAGAGTGAGCGGCTGATTAAAGAGGGTCGGGTTATGGTCAACAGTAAAATTGTTACCCAACTGGGAACCAAAGTAGACCCAACCCAGGATATTATCCAGGTAGACGGAAAGCAGATCTCTCTTAAAAAATCTTACCATTACCTCCTCCTCTATAAACCGGCTGGGTATTTGACAACCTTCAAAACAGATGAAACCAAGCCGACCCTGGCCGATTTGCTTCCCAAGCTAAAGGGTCGGGTCTTTCCCGTGGGAAGACTGGATTTTAATTCCGAAGGCCTGGTCTTTTTGACCGATGATGGAGAGCTGGCCTATATTCTCCAACATCCTAAATTTGAAGTTCCTAAAACCTATGAGGTACGGGTACATGGCATTCCCGATGAGAAGGATCTCAATCGGCTATCCCAAGGAATCCGACTGGAAGATGGGAAAACAAAACCGGCTAAAGTCCGGCTTTTACGAACAACCGGGAAAAATGCCTGGCTTCAAATAACAATTTATGAAGGTAAAAAACGCCAGGTTCGACGTATGTGTGAGGCGGTGGGACATCCTGTTTCTCGGTTGATACGGGTAGCTCTGGGGCCTTTAACCCTGCAAGGACTTGAGAAGGGAAGCTATCGGTTCTTAACCCCTGAAGAAGTTACTTCCCTCAAGAAATACGTGGAAAAACTCAGCCGGAAGAAAACCAAAGCTAAGTAAGTATGGGAGTGTAGGGATATGGGGGTATGGGAGTTTGGGAGTGTGGGAGGACTCCCACACTTCCGTATTTCTTGGATTTAACCCAGTAAACCAAAGGGATCGACAAAGAAGATAATCAGTACGGTAACCAACACGTAAATAGCAATAGATTCGATAAAGGCCAGACCGATAATCATAGCCGTTTGGATTCGTGGTGCTGCCCCAGGGTTTCTGGCAATTCCATCGCAGGCACTTACAATGGCGCGTCCCTGGCTTAAACTGGTAATCAAAGAGCCGATGGCCATGGCGAATCCACCGGTAAAAACGGCTACGGAAAAGTAAGTAATTCGATTAGCCCCGCCCGCAGACTCCTCAGCGGTTTTTTCAGCAGCCAAAACCGGTAATGCAACAAAAGCAATCAACATTACAAAGGCAGTTACAACAAGGGTTTTCTTTGAGAACACGTGTTTTCCTCCTTTTTTCTAGTTATATAAGGATAAGGGAGAAATAGATACTCCAGATCCCTCTATTCCTCCCTTATCCTTTTAATGTTCTTCCTCCCCAGCTACAGCACCGGCAAGGTACAGGCAAGTTAGAAGAACGAAGATGAAGGTCTGAATAAGACTCGTGAAAACAGCCATAAACATCATGGGTAGGGGAACCACAAGGGGGGTAATGTAAACCATGAGTACGGCAAGAACCAGATCCTCACCCATGATATTGCCAAAAAGACGCATCGACAGAGAAAGAGGTCGGGCAACATGGCTAATAATTTCCACCGGGAACATCAGGGGAGCCAACCAGGGAATGTTTTTCTCCCCAAGACCAGGTCCCATAAAGTGCCGGATATAATTCCAGGCCCCATGCTCTCGAATTCCCTGATAGTTGTAGTAAATAAAAACAACCAGAGCACATGATGCCGTTGTATTTAAACTGCTGGTCGGAGACTTGAAACCGGGGATTAGCCCAAGAATATTGGAGAGAAAAATATACAAAGCCAGTGTTCCTACCAGAGGTAGATATTTTCTTCCTTTGGGCCCAACCGTATCTTCTAATAAGTTATCCAGGGCCAGGACTAAAATCTCAATAACCGATTGAAGCCGTGAAGGAATAAAAGTGATATTCCTGGATATAAAGTACCCCAAGCCTATTAAAATGATCATGACCAGCCACGTCATGAGCACATGTTCCGGTATATGTAGACCAATCCAGCTCAACAAAGTACCGATGAGTGTCGGATGTTCGAGTTTTTCCATTTCTTTTGGATGATCTTTACCCTGAAGGTAGTAACAATGTCCGTTGTTACTACTCTGTTTACTTAGTTTTGCTTGACTTTTAAGTAGCCCTAACCCCCGACCCCTCTCCCCCTCCCTCACCCTCCCCGTGGACGGGGAAGGAAGGGGTAGGGGCGAAGAGGAGAGCGAGAAGATCTCCGGGTCAACTCCCCAACCCCCTCGCCTGAAGCCTCAGGCGAGGGGGTTGGGGGGGAGGGCAGAATAGCTATTCAAATTTAACTTTACAAGGCATTACAAACGTTGTGATTTCTTTTGCCTCTGTTCTTGAATGGCCTGACCGATTCCCGTCAGGGTTATAGCCATCAGAATTAAGGATAGTCCCAAAATAAAGCCTATCAACCCGCCTGTTTTGAGTTTAAAAACATAGAGAGTTGCCAGGGCAATCAGTCCGAATCGAAAGAAGAATCCAAGAAAATAAAGAAGGTTAACCTTTGCAGGAATTCGATGAGGAATTAACGTCCTTCGCACCGAGAAGGTAAGTCCTCGAAAATTAAGTAGACAAACTCCCCCTCCGATTAAAATGCCCAGCGTAAAGTAAAGATTTTGAAAAATTAAGCTGGCCACTACCACAGCCACCAATAGCCGGGCGTAGTTTACTTCGATTTGTCGGATGCTAATCCCTTGTCGGGGGTTTGTCACCTCCTTCGAACTTTTCACGGGAGTCCTCTTTACCAAGTTTAGTTACCTCTTTAATGACGATACTAAACCCTGCCGCAATTCCAAAGATCATAAAAAGTAAAAACATCCAGGGTTTAGTTCCCAGGAGACTATCCAGATACAGTCCAATAGCAACGCCAATGACAATGGACATGGCCATTGCTATTCCCAGCGAGCTAAGTTGCCCCACCTGTCGGAGCGGTTTCCATTTATCCTCCTGACTCACGTATTTATAAATTGAGAGATTTTCTATCTGAAATGGATTGAAGGTTAATTACTACACAGTATAATATAGCGTCAAGACTTTTTTTGGAAAGTAGGAAAATAAAATTTTAAATTCCAGGACTTTCAAATTTAAACCCTTCCCCAGGAAAATCTTGACGTAATTTCCTGGACCTGATATCTTGGCGTTGACTATGAAACGGAATTATCTTTTTTGTTTAATCTTGTTGTTAGGGGTTATTCTTCGTTTTTATGGATTGAACTGGGGAGCCCCGAGTTATGCCTTTCATCCCGATGAGCTTCGACTCTTCTATGCCGTTGAGGAAATTTCAACGAAAAATCTGAATCCTCACTTCTTTGCTTATGGGTCCTTACCGATCTATCTACTCAAACTCAGTCAACAGCTTACCCTTCTATTTTTTCCTAGCCTATCTCCTTATGAAGCTTTCTTCCTGGCCGGAAGGGCCCTCTCGGCCTTATTGGGATCTGCCACATTACTGGTTCTTTATAGATTAGGGAAGGAATTTTATTCCTGGAAAGTAGGTTTCTTTGCTGCGGCCTTTTTGGCTGTGACGGTCCTTCACATTCAGCTTTCTCACTTTTTGACTGTAGATGGAATGCTCACCTTCTTTGTTACGGTGGCCGTTTATTTTGGAGCCCGCTTAATTGAGCAACCTGCACAGGCTCGATATTATATTTTAACCGGTATTTTTACAGGAATGGCTCTGGCTACCAAGTTCAGTGCTCTTTCCCTCTTTGGAGTTCTGGTTTTGGCTCATATCCTGGCCTTTCTCGGCCCAGGACAGACTTTCCTTTTCATTAAAAAGGCTCTTTCTCTCAAAGGTTTGAGTCTTCTGATTCTGGCTTTTCTTGCTGCTGGAATAACCGCCCTCCTCACGCAACCCTATGCGTTACTGGATTATTCAGAATTTTTCCGGCAGGTTAAAGAACAGAGCGATCTGGTCCGAGGCGTGATTCAGTATCCCTATACTCTTCAATACGAAAAAACGGTTCCCTATTTTTATCATCTAAGAAATCTCACCGGTTATAGCATGGGGATCCTCCTGGGCATTCTAACATTGGCCGGTGTTGCCTGGATGAGCTTTGTGACCCTCAAGAGATGGGTTCAGGTCTTCAAAGATAATAGACGGGTTCCGGAGTTCCCCATCCAAAGTCTCCTGGCAAGGGGTTATGGGTTTAAGATGTCGGAAGGGTTTCCGGGGAGAGATCAAAACTCTCCAGTCTATCAAAAAATTAATACTCTCATCCTGGCCTGGACGGTGGGATACTTTCTTCTAACAGCCGGACTTCAGGTTAAATTTATCCGATATCTGCTCCCTATCTTCCCCTTCCTTTGTTTGTTGGGTGCTGTTGCTCTGGCAGAGTGGGAAAGTCACCTCAAGAAAACAGGGGAAGTTCCTTCCCTGACCGGAAGAAGGATCCTGAAGAATCGTGTTGCTTTCGTTCTGGGTATGGGGGTGTTTCTGTTTTCTGCTGTCTATGCCGTTGCTTTTGTTTCCATTTATGGAAAAGAAAATACCCGGGCGACTGCTTCCAAATGGATCTATGTAAATATTCCACCGGGCTCTATTATCCTTGGAGAAGATTGGGATCTAACTCTCCCAATTCCCATCGATGGATTGGATCCCAGGATTTATCAGGTAATTTCCTTAAGTCTTTATCATCCCGATGACACGAGAAAGCTCGAGGATCTTTCTCAAAAATTATCCCGTGCCACCCTGGTAGCTCTGGCCAGTCAACGGGTTTACGGCTCGATTCTGCGAGTTCCAGATCGATATCCTATTACATCTAAATACTATAAACTCCTTTTCGAGGGGAAACTCGGATTTAGTCTGGTAGAAGTCGTTACGCGATATCCGACCCTTTCCTTTCAAAAGACCGGCTGGCGCATAACCTTCAAGGACCGTTTTGCCGATGAGAGTTTTTCAGTTTACGATCATCCTAAGATCCTCTTATTTAAGAAAACAAAAAACCTGTCGGCTTCTGAGATTCAAACTATTCTAAAGGAAGCAGCCCCTGTTTATGATTCCTTTGCCCTGTTAAGTAGAATGTTGACCGTTGAAAAACCTCCCCTGGAGCTTCTGTTCCCTACGGGTTTCGAAGACCTGGAAGAGAACTTCGAAGAACTCGAAGGTACCACAACAACAGGAGGAGGTTTGAAACCTCCGGTTACAGATACCGGGGCAGGGTCCATGGGTTTAAGACCAACTCCCCTGGAGACCAGCCCCAGATCTGGCTCCCGTTCAGATCTGGGTCGGCAGGTTGAAAATCCTTCACAAAACCTTTTCGTTAAACCTGGAACTCCAAAAGGGGAAATGGAAGTTGAACCCTTGACGCCCTTTTATGAGCGATATGGTTGGATCCTCTGGCTGGTAACCATCGAACTGATGGGGCTCATTTTTCTACCTATCACGGTGCTGATTTTTCGAAAACTTCCAGATGGGGGATATCCTTTAGCGAAAGTTTTAGGGATTCTCATCCCGGCCTATTTAACCTGGTTTACGGTCAGTTGGGGTATATTTAGATATTCCAGAATCCTCATCTTGGGTACCCTGGGATTATGCCTAGTAATCTCTGTTTATATAACTTGCCTTACACGAGATTTTCTCCACACTTTTTTCCCTCGTCGTATCTCTCACTTTCTCATAAACGAAGCCGTTTTTTTAACAGCGTTTATCGGCTTCCTCATCTTTCGGGCTTACAATCCCGATATATTCTGGAGTGAAAGCTCCATGGATTTTTCTTTTATTAACTCAGTCATTCGATCCGAGTGGTTTCCTCCCCAAGATCCCTGGTTATCAGGCTTTCCGTTGAATTACTACTACTTTGGTCACTACCTGGTTGCAACCCTGACCAAACTTACCGGAATTCCTGCCCAGATTACCTACAACCTGGCCTTTGCGCTGATCCCGGCCCTGGTCATATCTGAAGTTTTTAGTTTGCTCTTTAACCTGACCTCTAAATACCGATACGGTCTTCTAGGAGTTCTATTCTCCTGTGTCCTAGGCAATCTGGATGGACTGGTTCAGTTATACGATATTTATCGCGGTAAGGAAGCCGTTTTTCGCTTCTTTCGGAGTGCCCACGAGGTCCTTCCTTATACGGTTCATGAATTTCCCTTCTGGAGTTTCATTTTCGTAGACCTCCATGCCCATGTCCTGAACATGCCTTTCTTTCTTTTTATTCTATTGATCGGGCTTCAGCTTCTATTTGAAGAAGAGAAAATTCCCTCCTGGCCCCGTTTGGCCTCGTTACAGGTACCGTTAAGTCTCCTCTCCTGGATGATTTACGCTCTTGGCCTGGGTACCCTTTCCGTTATCAGCAGTTGGGACTATCCCACAGCGGTTATCTTCCTGTTGTTTGTAGCTCTTTACCAAAGCCGAATTTCCTACCTTTATGAATCTTTCCCGGGTAAGGGATTTTTTTATAAACTATATCGGTTCCTGCTCAAACCGATAACAGGTGTATTTGGAATATTAGTCCCGCTCAGTCTTCTACTTTATCTACCTTTTTATCAAAACTTTTACCGTCAACAAATGGGTCTAGGGCTTGTAGGAAAAGCCGTCACACCCCTTTCTTCCTTTCTCATTTTCTTTGGCCTGTTTATCTTTATAATCCTTTCCTATTTCTTGAAGACCGGTTTTACCCTTTCTAAAGATTCCCCTCGATTTAAGAAAGTCTTTTATAGCCTGCTTATTCTTTTCCTGGTGGGGTTTTCCATAAGTTTACTTTCCGATGTATCTTATCTGGTTACGGTTCTGCTGCTTTTTCTTTTAGCCCTTGTCCTGTTTATTTTTCCACGACGGATTCAGTCCCTATCCGATGGGTTTATATTTCTTTGCTTGATGCTCGGGTTGATCATTCCCTTAGGATGTGAGTGGATTTTCGTCCGGGATTTTCTTCAGGGAGAAGAAATCTGGAGACAAACGATTCCCTTTTTTAAGTCTTTTAAGATGCTTGAATTGACTATAGCCGAATACAACGGGGAATGGCGACGTATGAATACCATTTTTAAATTCTATATGCAGGCCTGGTTTCTGTTATCCCTTGCTTCCACCTACCTGCTTTACCTCCTTTTTAACCGTTCAGGAGTTCTTTCCACCTCTTCTGAATTTCGTATATCCCCTTACTGGCTTTTGGGATTACCCGAGCGTCCCGGATCCGGGGTTTTGGCCCGATTACCTTTCAGGGTAATTGCTCGAAGTCTTAAACCTGTCTGGTGGGCCGGTTTATTCATCTTGATAGGAGGTTCCCTGGTTTTTACCGTAATGGGAGTTTACGGACGGAAATACCACGATAACTATAACCGGATTCATCTTCCTCCCACCTGGGACGGACTCGCTTACCTGAAAGTAAAAGATCCTTGGGAATATCGGGCTATTGCCTGGTTAAATCAACAGGTTGAAGGAAGTCCGGTTATCCTGGAGGCGGTTGGAGATGATTACCTCTATGAGTTCAATCGTATTTCTTCAAATACGGGATTACCTACTGTTCTGGGATGGCCAAGCCACGCCGAACAACGGGAACACTGGGGACTATCCGGTGAGCGAAGACAGGCCGTTCAAACCATCTATAGCAGTTCTAACCTAGAACATATCCTGCGACTGCTATTAAAATATGATGTATCTTATATCTATATTGGAAACACCGAGCGAAGGACTTATCCCAAAGCGGGGTTAGAGAAATTTGAGCAGGCAAAGGACCTTTTTAAGGAAGTTTATCGGGATGGCCCGGTTCAAATCTATAAGGTGATGGAATATATCATTCCCCAGGGTTGATCTATGGAATTGTCTGGATCCTGAATATAAATCTTGCGAAGACCCATCTACACATGAAGCAATCCCTTGAAACGAGCCGAGATTGCTTCATGAAAGGGTTTATCCTCCTTTGATAAGTTCAGGGGATTTTTGAGCTTTATCAAAGAGCCTCTCGTAGTGGCGTATCGGGTTTTTGGCTACCAAATCTCTGTTCCATTTCCCGCCGAATTCGCACTGCCAGGTCGGTTTCATCGTATTCCACATCCGACCAGCGAACCGGTTGGCCTGCGGCTACCTTATTTTTGAGTTTTAGGTGGTGGGCCAGACCTATGGGAAGGGTACCTGATTTCAGAGCCTGAGTGGCCGGCATCAATCGACCATAGATGCAATAACCCCCTTCTCCATCCAGGATCTCCCCGACGGCCAGATCCCGTTTGGCAATGGCTGCAACATCTCCTCGGAATCCCGTCGCAGTACCTGTCGCTTCCCTACGTAAGCCTACTCTCAGAACACTGATCGGGACTTCCAATCCAATGAGATGGAAGGGCTTATACATGGCCGCATAACGTCCTGTGGAATCGACCTTTAAGCCATAATCGACAAAACAACGTTTAACATAGTCGTTGGGGGCCGCAAAAGTCACATAAACTCCCCATCGTAAGTCCCGAAAGACAGGTCGCCCGTCTCGCTCCAGGCTGGAGACCACTTCTACCGTACCAGGATGACTGAGTTGACCTCCTTCACTTCGAGGGCGACATACATGGGCTAAATCATCTACTCCACAAGGTGGGAAGTTCAGACCTTCCGGTTGGGGAATCAACCCGGTCGCATTGGCCACAGCTGCCATTTCAATAGCTGATTTGGTTCCGTCCAGGAAGGAATTGAACATACGTGGATTGAGATTATCCTCCAGAGCCCTTTCCCGCTTGATGCCAAAATACTCCCACACTGTATCCGGGGTCGAAGTATGGTAAAGTGGAAGATATTTAGTTCCTTTACCTGCACAGATAACTTCAAAGCCACAAGCCCGTGCCCATTCCACCAACTCACAAATCAAGGCGGGCTGATCTCCATAAGCCAGACTATAAACAACGCCTGCTGTAGCTGCACGCTCGGCCAACAGAGGTCCTGCCAATACATCGGCTTCTACATTGACCATGACCACATGGCGGCCATTTTCAAAGGCCTTAAGGGCATGCCTTATCCCAACAGTGGGAATCCCCGTTGCTTCAACCAAAACCTCTAACCCTTCAGCCTGAATGAGCTTTTCACTATTATCGGTTAAATAGGTCTTACCCGTTTTGAACGCTTCAACGAAACTACTAGCTGTAAATTGCTCTGGGGGCCAGCCTGCACGAAGTAAGGCATTGCGAATACGTTCTACCGATAAATCGGCAATACCTAATACATGCAGGCCCTTCACGCGAAGGGCTTGACTCAAAAACATGGTCCCAAATTTACCGGCCCCAATAAGTCCAACCCGGAGTGGATTGCCAGATTCGGCACGGGCCGCTAGTAATTGTAATAAGTTTTGATTCCTCATAACAGTACGCCTCCTGGTTAAATAATTCCACGGGGTATGTCCAATATGAATACTTATTTAATCGATTGTAGATAAGTCTCGGGGTTTACCCCCACTGGAGTAATCTGCTTATAGCCTGGAAAATAAAAAACTTTGATCATCGGCTTAGGCAGATGGCTCCTCCCTCTTTATCTAAAGCCTAGCCAAGGGTAAATACCCTCCCTGCTTCGACAGGCCTGTCCTGAGCAAAGTCGAAGGGCCTAGGAAAGGGATTTACAGCTTTCCATCTGAAATGGCTATCCGATTAAATAAGAAACCCTGTTGGAAAGTTTACTACGATAAATCTGAGAATTCAACGATAAATCAACAAATTTTGAAGACACTTTCTTCACCAGATGGGAGGTTTATTTTAGAGGGACGTTATACCTCTTTTAAGGTTTCCATACCTTATTTAAGCCATGACCTTCTTCGGCCAAACTGATCAGGTTTTATTGGTAAACCTTTTGGGAATCTATCTGTTAGCCTGGAGATTTAGAGGTTTATAGGAGGAATTTACCCTACTGATAGTTTTAACCTTTACAATAAGCTTTTAATTTATAATAGCTTATAAATAATTTGTTGCTTTATGGGGGCTGGCACAAAACTAGCTTTTAAATCCGGTAGGAAATCTAACATACCTAGATTTCTTAATCTGAAGCGTATTTCTGATACCAATTCCATTCTGAAACCAGCCTTCAGAGGAAGGAAATTTCTGACGGCAGGTTCCTATAAGGAATTGGTGTAAAACAATCACAGGAGACCAACATCTTTGGAGAAAAGATCACATCACGTGATTTTTTATCTGAAGCCATTTAGGAGGAAAAAATGATCAGGAAATTAGGGATCTTAACATTAGTTTTAGTTGTAACCGTAACCTGGATAGGGATAAGTTATGCTCAACAACCGAGTAGCCAGAGTAGTAATCCGGCGGGTCAGACGAGCCAGCCATCTGCACAGCCCGGTCAACAGCCTGAGATGAAGTCTGGAACTGCAACCGGTGAGAAAGCTACAACTCCCCGTCAAAAGAAAAAATCTACAGGTCTTGAAAAGGTCTATGGAACTGTTAAAGAGGTTTCTGGGAATACCCTTACCCTAACGCCGGCGAAGGGCAAAAGTGCTACGACTCCGGAACCTATCTCTATTACCCTTACTGACAAGACCAAAGTAAGAGGGGGTAGCACTGCGGACCTTAAGGCAGGCGAACAGGTAACCGTCTGGTATAAAGAGGAAGGTGGCTCCAAGGTTGCCCAAACGGTAAAAATCCGCCGCACCACCGGTTCAAAAAAGTCTACCAGCTCGAAAAAAGCTACCAGTATGAAGAAGGCGTAAGAAAATACAAAGAATCCTTCTGCAACCTATAAAGCCGGGTCTAAGGGCACGCAACCGCGTGCCCTTATTTGTTTTAACCCGTAGAAAACGGTACTGCTGGACTGTTACCTGAGTCCTAAATCCTCCTTGACAGGGTCGGAGTCACATAGTATAAGAAAAGAGGTATTTGTATCGGTTTGAGTAGAGTTCTCTCTCCTCACCCCCGGCCCCTCTCCTCAGCGTGGGAGAGGGGCCGGGGGTGAGGAGAGAGAGTTACCCTTACCTTCCCCTCCAGGGGGCAGCAGGAGGGATATCCCGTAAATCCCTCCTGGGGGGAAGAAGGATGTGTTTCTTCTTTTATCGACTGAGTGTGAATTCAGATATAAAAACTCGAGATCCTATTGCAGGTACGTGGAGATTGGTTTCTTTTGAGGAACAGCGAGCAGATGGAACCCCGGTTTATCCCATGGGACGAGAAGTTAAGGGTTATATCAGTTATGATGGAAGGGGCCACATGTCGGTACAATTGATGCGTACCGATCTTCGGAAGTTTACCTCAAATGATCCTTTGGCAGCCACTTCAGAAGAAAAAATAGCGGCATTTGAGGGATATCTTGCTTATTGGGGTACTTATACGGTTAACGAGGAGGAGGGAAGTGTAACACACTATCTGGAAGGTAGTCTGGTTCCGAACTGGGTAAATACCGTTCGAAAACGGTTTTTCCAGGTTTCTGAGGATCGGTTAATCCTGACCTTTCCCATGACCGGTGATACGGTAAGTTCGCGTTTAATTTGGGAGCGTTGGAAATAACCGCCGATAAACAAGGGAAGTACTTCTGGAAACCGATAGAAGGGTTTATAATAGAGAAGGAGGTCCTATGGTAAAGTACCAAGAAGGCAGTCCAGATTGGAAAGCGTTGGAAGAAGAAGCCATTTCTCTTCTAAGCCAGTATCTTCAAATTGACACGACCAATCCACCTGGAAACGAGATTCTGGCCGCCCAATTTTTCAAATCTATTTTTGATCGGGAAGGAATCGAAAGCCAGATCTTTGAGTCGGCACCTGGACGAGGAAACATCTATGTTCGTCTTAAAGGAAATGGCTCGAAGAAACCGATCATTTTGTTGAATCATATGGACGTCGTTCCGGCAGATCGGCGGTTCTGGTCCATGGAACCTTTCAGTGGCGTGATCCAGGATGGCTATATTTGGGGACGGGGAGCCATCGACATGAAGGGAATGGGAATTCTAGAACTCATGACCGTCTTGATTCTAAAACGCCAGGAGATTCCTTTGAAAGGAGACGTTATCTTCTTGGGAACAGCCGATGAAGAAGCCGGAGGTCGCTACGGTGTCGGTTACATGATTGATCAACACTTCGACCTTATCCGGGATGCAGGGGTTGTATTGAACGAGTTTGGATGGATCTACGTGAGGGATGGAAAAGTTGAACATTATGGTATAGCAGTCTCTGAAAAAACCCCCTTCTGGTTAAGATTGACGGCTACAGGTACCCCTGGTCATGGGTCAATGCCCAGAGCCGATTCATCGGTAAATAAATTAATCGAGGCGCTCCATAGACTCCTCGAATATCAAACCCCTATTAAGGTAGTCCCGGATGTTCAGAGTTTTTATGCCGATCTTGCCGATTTTGCACCCGGGCCTTTTCGAGAAAAGTTAAAGGATTTGAAATCGGCCCTCCAGGATCCCGCTTTTGTCGCCCAGTTTACCAGGAACCTCCGTTCAAACGCTGAAATTCGGAATACTATTTCAGTAACCATGTTGGAAGGCTCGAACAAAATCAATGTTATTCCACCGGAAGCTTCCGCTCAGATTGATGTCCGACTCCTCCCCGGCGAGGATCCTGTAGCCTTTCTGGAAGAGATTCGGAAGGTTATTAAAGATGACTCCATCAACATTGAACCTATTCTGGCTTTTACCCCAACCAGTGCCTCTCCGGCCGATTCAGAACTCATCCGAGTCATTCGGGAGATTGCCAAAGAATACCATCCCGGAGCGGTAGTGACCAGACCCCTTCTGGTCGGATTTACCGATTCTCATTACTTCCGAAAAAAGGGGATTCCCAGCTATGGATTCGTACCTTTTAAACTTGCCGACCAGGATCTGGCCCTCTTCCATGGAAACGATGAGCGCATCTCAGTAGAAAATGTAAGATTCGGCACCCGGATGTTATACGAGATGGTGAAGAAATTGGTGGTAGAATAATCCTATGGACTTTGTAATCGAAAATCTTCCTGTTATTTATGCTGAACCAAAGCCGAGAGTTAAATTGAATAACTGTTCTACCTTCGCCCCTACACCCCCTATGCGCCAGGTTAAGCTGAAAAGCCCCGTCAGGGGCGAACCGTGGGTAGCCCCTGACGCAAGTCGGGGGTTTCAGTCAGTCAGAATTTTTTTCAGGTTCCAGAGGAGCGACCTGGGAAACAGGTTGCCCCGCCGGGGCTAACCTTCTTGTCTTGGCGCCTGGGGGAGGCTGGGGATGAAGGCCTGGAGTTAAAAAGATAGATGAATATGACCTCAGGAACTCCCTCAGCCTCCTTTCAGGTAGAGGATTGAAGGCGTTTCCCCGGAGGGTAACGACAGGGATAGGTCTATGAAGAAATATCTCCATATAGCGGTTCTTATTGGGGGTTTCATTTTGGTTACAAATTATGCCCTGGGCCAACAGGAATCTTCTTCAGGTTCCCCCAAGTCTTTGGGAAAATCAGAGGAACAATTTACAGGGACCTGGAAGCTGGTTTCTTTCCAACAGGTAAAATCCAATGGAGAGGTAAGCTATCCTATGGGTCCCGATGCCGATGGTTGGATCATGTATGATGGGAAAGGTCACATGTGTGTACAACTGACCCGTGCCAATCGCCCAAAGTTTGCTTCCAATAACTTTTTAGGGGGGACTCCCGAAGAGATAAAGTCAGCTTTCGAGGGGTATTTTGCCTACTGCGGTACTTACGAAGTTAACGAAAAAGGAGGTTTTGTGGTTCATCATTTGAAGCTCAGTATGTATCCCAATTGGATCGGCACCGATCAGAAACGATTCTTCGAGTTTTCCGGAGATCGATTGACACTTAAAACCCCTCCCTTCCAGCAAGCCGGTGATCAGCAGATTCTGATCCTGGTTTGGGAACGTTTAAAGTAAAAAGACAGGGTATGGACCAGGCCATCGTTTTATTCGACGGGGTTTGCAATTTTTGCAATGCCAGTGTAAACTTTGTCATGGATCGAGATCCAGAAAAACATATTCGCTTTGCGCCTTTACAATCCGAAGCCGGTCAAAGATTATTGAAAAAATTTAATCTTTCCCCAACAGCCCTGGATACCCTGATTCTTATAGAGGGGGAAAAGTTTTATACCAGATCGGCAGCGGCTCTGCGAATAGCCAAGAGGTTACAGGGACTCTGGCCCCTGTTATACATTTTTATTGTAGTTCCACCGTTTATTCGTGATGCGGTTTATGACTTCATTGCCAGAAATCGTTATAGCTGGTTTGGTAAAACGGAAACGTGCCGGGTTCCGACCCCGGAATTGAAAGAACGATTTCTAGAATGAGCGTTTAGCTGCTTCCCATGGCTATCCATTTACCGTAGCCGGGTTCTGCAAGGATTTTCCCCTCCTCGAAGACTTTTTTTCCACGGACGAAGGTCGTAAGAACCTTTCCCTTGAGGGTCCATCCTTCGTAAGGGCTCCAGAGATTTTTATAGAAGAGATCTTCTTTTTTAACCGTCCATGGGGCATCCAGATCCACAACTACCAGATCTGCATCTGAATCGATACGGATGGTTCCTTTTTTAGGATACAATTTGAACCGCCTGGCAGGATTGGTCGAGACGAGACGGACTAAGTGAACGAGGTTCAAGCCGCGTTTGTGGACGCCTTCACTGATCATTAGAGGCAGTAGAGTCTGGATTCCGTTAATACCCGAGGGAGCTGCAAAGATTTCCTGCCAACCCTTATTTTTATCTTCAATGGTATAAGGAGCATGGTCGGAGACGATCATATCCAGGGTCCCATTGAGAACATACTCCCAAAGTGCGTCTACATTTTCCCGGCTCCTCAGAGGCGGATTGCACTTGGCATAAGGCCCCAGTCGAAGAAGATCCTCCTCCGTCAGGGTTAAATAATGGGGACAGGTTTCAAAAGTTACGGGAATTCCCGATTGTTTTGCTTCGTGGATGAGTTTAGCTCCACTGGCAATTCCCATATGGAGAATGTGCAGATTTACTTCAGCCTCTTTAGCCAAAAGAATGGCCCGGGAGATGGCTTCATATTCTGCAATGGGAGGACGTGCTTCAGCATGGGCTTTACCATCGGTACGTCCGGCTTTTTTGAGCTGTTGGGTATAATATTTGATAATTCCATCATTCTCGGCATGAACACCAACTAACCCGCCCAGATCGGCGATTATTTTCATCCCTTGCAGGAGCTCTCCATCTGTGACCTGAGGATAGTGAGAAGTATAGCACATGAAGGCTTTAAAGGCCTGAACTCCCAATTCAAAAAGCTTTGGGATTTCTTCCTGATTATTCGGAACCAGACCTCCCCACAAGCTAAAATCCACCACAGCTTTTTCCTGGGCCAGGGCTAGCTTGAGGTAGAAGTGCTCAGGGTTATCTGTGGGGGGAAAGCAAAGCGGCATTTCAATAACAGTCGTAACCCCTCCTGCTGCGGCACTTCGAGTACCTGTACCGAAATCTTCCCGCTCGGCTGTGCCGGGTTCACCGAAATGGCAATGAGGGTCTACAACACCGGGGAAAAGGTATTTACCTTGAAGGTCTATCGTTTCCCGGACTTCCCCTGGAAAGGGCGAATCCAGATTTCCTAGAAAAGCTATCTTCCCGTCCTTTATTCCTACGTCGGCTTTAAAGACCCCATAATCCGTTGTGAGGATTCCATTCTTAAGTAACAAGTCATACGGCATGATCTTTAGTTAGGAACTGGGTAGTAAGGCAGCCCGGCCGATCCCTTCTACCCATTTCTGCCTGTTCTCACCTCAGATTTAAGTAGATTCGTTAAACAGAAGTCGCTGGATAACCTTTCCACCTATGAG
This sequence comes from Candidatus Limnocylindrales bacterium, assembly GCA_035559535.1. NCBI lineage: Bacteria > Bacillati > Chloroflexota > Candidatus Limnocylindria > Candidatus Limnocylindrales > Candidatus Limnocylindrales bacterium. The sequence goes on along the minus strand of DATMBG010000044.1, from coordinate 139,002 downwards.
ATGATCTTCTATGATTTCAGGAACATCTTCCGGGGTAACTCCGTGATACCAGATCCCATCGGGATAGATAACAATGTTAGGACCGAAATTACACAATCCAAAACAAATACACTGGGTCTCTTTGATTTCGTCGTGAAGCCTTCTCACCAGGATCTCCTGGCGAAAAGCAGATCGAATTTTACTTGAGCCACGCCGACCCCCACAATGGGGACCCACGCAAATAAGAACCTGTTTTTTAAAGGGAAGATTCAATGAAATAATATATAATATGGAGACGCGGGATTTTGGAACGCGGGGACACAGGTACGCGGAGACGCGGGGAAATCTGAAGCGTCTCCCAGTCCCCGCGTCTCCGTGTTCCAAAACCCCCACATCTCCCAGTCCCCATGTTCTTATATCTTCATTTATCAAAAAAGGGGTTGTCTACCGGCAAATCCGGTGTGGAGATCATGCCAGAAACTGATCTCATCTTCATCGAACTTCCAGCACAGGTAAACCTCTCGTCCTTCCCGAATAGAGCGAAAATCCACTAAACCCAGGTGAATATCTTTAAGTTCACATCCTAAACTGTTGATCTTTTCAATATCTTCATTGAGTTGGTTGATCAGCTCTTTTAACTCCCGTTCCTTGGCCGCGAAGCCTAAAGCTTCTGGATTATGCCCATTACCGTCTATAATCCTGCGAATCGCATAAACTTCCTTTTGCCGGGCGGCGATTTTGTCTCGCTTCTCCATGATTCCTGTTAAGATAGCCCGTAATTGCGGAATTAATCGGTTAGCTTCTTCAAGAGTGAAAATTTTTGCAGCCATTTCCTCAGTTCATCAGCCCCTGTTATCTATAAAGTTTAGTGGGAGGGTTTAGGAGCCATAAAGACCAGGGTAACCAGAGGGTCCGATCCTGAGTTTCTGACTCCGTGTTCAACTCCTGGGGGAATCCAGATGGATGTTCCGGCTCGAAACTCTTTTTCTTCAGATCCAACTTTGAAGCGACCCTGCCCTTCTAAGATGTAATAAATCTTGTCGGAGCCTTCATGTTTATGGATTTTTTGTTCCTGGCCCGGTTTGAAACAGTAAATATCGCAAAACATTCGTTCGCTTTCAAACACATTGATCTTTTGAAACTTCTCGTCAGAGAATTTCTTTAACCGATTTAGTTCACGCCATTCCATCTTTTCAAGCTTTTCAAAAGTCTCAAAGATTTAACCCAGGGATTTAAGAGTTTCTAAAAGTTCCTGATCTGAAGGCATACCCTGTTTTGCATATCGAATCTTTCCGGTTTTATCTATAATGTAAACGGTTCTCTGGACACTTTTACCATCTTCTTTGAGGGCATTATAGGCCCTGGTCATGGTACATTGAGAATCGCTCAGGAGTTTAAAATTGAGTTGAAGATCCCGTACATAATTCTCATGGGATTTAAGAGAACCCGGGTTAATGCCTAGAATTTCCGTATCCAATTGTTCGAATTGTTCCTTGTCATCCCGCAGGGATGAGAGTTGTCTATTTCACCCTGGGGTTTTATTTTTGCAGTAGAAAACGAGAACCAGATTTTTTCGACCCAAAAAATCTTCCAGGGCTACGGTTCCTCCACCTGTTGCCGGAAGGGAGAATCGAGGTGCATCGATACCGATTGGTAAGGGTTCCATGAAAAGGTTATGATCTCAGTCCTGCCTAATAGATAGATAAGCCATTTGCCGCTCTATCTATTACGCATGAAGTTTTAGCAAATATCTTTGTTAGCTATGAAATTAACAGCTTGGACTTTGCTTTGTCAAGTAGGATTTCTTTTCCTTGACAAAAACCGTCCCTGACCGTATCCTAATACAGGAGAGTCAGTGAAGATCTCCCCGAATTTCCATACTCCAACTCCGAAAAGAGTCAAGTCATGGATTTAACCCGACCAGACCTGCAGTGGAAGATCAACCGAGGTGAGAAAAAATTCCAGTTCTTCTACAATCCAGCCGTTTTAAAGTAGAGGATGAAGGGACCGGGATCTGGTCTAGGAGATAAATACGGAGAGAGGATAAAATTTAAGAGATTTTTTAAAGGATCCTTAATCGAGGATCTAAAGCGCCATACAGGAATTAAAGAGGAAGAGGTCATGGGAAGATGATCAGGAAATTCCCCGGATTCTGTATGAGGCTTTAGGTCAGATAAATCGATGGGCATGTTCTGGTCGAAAAAATCTTCGTCGGGAGAGAAACCGACAGGAAATGGTCAAGAGCTATCCGGAAATGGGATTACTCCGGCTCAGGTTTTAGCTGCCTTGAGTCAAGTGAAAGATCCTGATTTACATCGTGATTTGGTTTCTCTAAACTTCATTAAGGATCTTTCTGTCGAGGGTTCTAAGGTAAGTTTCACCATAGAGTTAACCACGCCGGCCTGTCCGGTCAAGGCGAAGCTTGAGAGTGAAGCTCGAAATGCTGTGATGGCGATTCCCGGGGTTACCCAAGTGGAGGTCAAGATGACCTCACGGGTGCAATCGGCTGGATTTGGTGACCATTCACCGGTTCCAGGGGTCAAAAATATTATCGCGGTGGGAAGCGGTAAGGGGGGAGTTGGAAAATCTACCGTAGCAGTTAATCTGGCCGTGGCTCTCGCCGAGTGTGGAGCTTCGGTAGGACTTATGGATGCAGATATTTATGGACCCAGTCTGGCGATGATGATGGGCGTAAGTTCTAAAGATCTTCCTCCTTCCCATGGAAATAAAATGATTCCCCCGATCCGTTATGGAGTAAAGCTTATTTCGTTGGGATTTCTTCTACCTGATACTTCGACCCCGGTCGTCTGGCGCGGACCTATGGTCGGTAAAGCGGTTGATCAGCTTTTAACCGATGTAGAATGGGGAGAGCTGGATTACCTGGTAGTGGATTTACCTCCGGGTACCGGGGATGCTCAGTTAAGTCTGGCTCAGAAGGTTGCTGTGAGTGGAGCCGTGGTGGTGACAACCCCTCAAGATGTGGCCCTTCTCGATGTGATTAAAGCCGTTAATATGTTCAAGAAGGTAAATATTCCGGTCTTAGGTATTATCGAAAATATGAGCTACCTGGAATGTCCCCATTGCCATGAAAGGATTGATCTTTTTAAGCATGGGGGGGGCCGTAGGGCCAGCCAGCAATACGGAATTCCTTTTCTGGGGGAAATTTCCCTTAACCCGGATATTCCCGTTGGAGGAGATCAAGGTATTCCCATTATTAAATCCCATCCTGATTCCCAGCAAGCCCGACAGTTTATGGAAATTGCCAAAGCCATGGCTGCTCAATTAAGTATGGTAAATTATGAGAAATCCGTGCTCAAGATTATAAATTAAACTCACCGGACCTGCTACCAGGGACCAGGGGAAACTTCCTTCCCTGCAGGGACAAAGGGTTGGAGGAGAGGATAAGTAAAGCGTGCGGAAAATCAGGCTGTCGGAAGTTACAGAAGCTGTAAAAAGGTTGTGTATGGAAGCCTGTTGTTTGGTGAACGAAGAGATGAGCATTGGATTTCAAAAGGCTCTGCAACAGGAAGAATCTCCTATTGGAATAGAAGTATTGACCCAGATTATAGAAAATGCACAAATTGCTACGGCAGAATTTGTTCCCATGTGTCAGGATACGGGTGTTACTGTAGTCTTTGTAGAACTGGGAGAGGAAGTATGCTTCGAGGGATCTGGATTGATCGAGGCGATTAATCAAGGAGTTGCAGAGGGCTATCAGACAGGTTATCTTCGAAAATCCATGGTCCGTGATCCCTTACGGCGTCAAAACACACAGGATAACACGCCGGCCATTGTACATATTGATCTTGTACCTGGAGATAAATTAAAAATTATGGTTGCGGCCAAAGGCGGGGGAGCGGAAAATATGAGCGCCTTAAGGATGCTACGTCCTGCCGATGGTCTTCCAGGTATTATGAATTTTGTGTTGGAGGTGGTAAAAAAGGCCGGTCCTAACGCCTGTCCCCCTCTGGTCGTAGGGGTAGGAATTGGTGGAAACTTTGAGAAGAGTGCTCTTCTAGCCAAAAAAGCCCTGTTTCGGCCTCTGGGCCAAAGACACCCGGACCCTTTTTATGCTCAGTTAGAAGAACAATTGATTGAAAAAATTAATAACCTGGGTATAGGTCCTCAAGGCATGGGAGGTAGGGTGACGACTTTAGACGTTCATATGGAGGTTTTTCCTTGCCATATAGCAAGCCTCCCTGTCGCCGTGAACCTGGATTGCCATGCCCATCGTCATAAGGAAATGGTCTTCTGACAAGCGAGAGAACTTAACACCTTGAGTTTAGAAAATTCATTTTTAGGAGGCAAATTTTAATGAAAAGCTTAGGAAAGAAATTATTGGAAGCGGCTAAGGAATCCGATTCTCCCTTAGCTAAGATGATTGTAGATGGTAAATATAGATCGAATCCTGAGGAGGCTGAAGCTAAAAAAGGTCCCAAGTCTTTCAAAAAGCGCAACAAAAAACGTAGTAAAGGACGCTTTCAGAAACCCGGATCGACCAACAAGCAACCGAAAGGGGTAGAAGTGGCTGAATCCAAACCGGAGAAAGTAAAAACTCAACCTCCATCTTAATGGCATACTTGCCCTACCCGGAAGTAGGCCCTTCTACCTTACAAATTCGGATCTTAACTTCTTTAAAGCGCATTCTGGTCAAATAAGGTTCTTACAGTTAAACTTAAAGGCTCAAGCAAGCTCGGATTTTCTGATCTCCTTTAAAATTCCTGCATTTTCACGACGACTTATAGAACCGATCTACTCTCCAGAATGATGAGGTATTATCTTAACATAAAGGTGTAAATTCTTATCAAAAACCTTGGAAGAAGATAAAAATTTTGAGATTTATCACCAGCACGAATCTCCAGGAGGCGGTCAGGATTTATGCAATTAAAGCTAATCGATAGTTATAATCGACAGATGGGAAGCATGCGGGTTTCGATAACCGACCGTTGTAATTTCCGATGTGTATACTGTATGCCTGAAGAAGGATTAGACTGGTTTGATAGTAAGAAGCTGTTGACCTTTGATGAGATTGAGCGAATTGTTCGGATTGTGGTAAGGATGGGGGTTAAGGAGATTCGTCTAACCGGTGGAGAACCCCTGGTTCGAAAAGGGGTTGCTGATCTCATTAGAAGATTATCTCAAATTGAAGGCCTTGAAGATTTAAGTTTAACGACCAACGGTTTTCTTCTTAAGGAGTTGGCGGGGGATTTGGCCGCTGCCGGACTTAAACGCATCAATGTGAGTTTGGATTCCCTGGTTAAGGAAAAATTTTTCAAGCTTACCCGACGAAATGCCCTTCATAAAGTCATGGAAGGTTTGGAGGAGCTAGAAAAGTACCCGCAAATACGGCCTATTAAGGTGAATGTGGTGGCCATGAGGGGATTTACAGAAGATGAAATCATTGATTTTGCCAGGCTGGCCAGAAGGAAACCTTACATTATTCGATTCATAGAGTTTATGCCACTGGAAGCGGATCGAATTTGGAGGAAAGAAGATGTCCTGACGGGGAAGGAAATTTTGGAGAAGATTAACACTACGTATATGAAATTGGTTCCCCTGGGGGGAGAGGATCCCAGCTCTACGTCTAAAAATTATCAGTTTGAGGATGGTATTGGTCAGATTGGCTTTATTAATCCGGTCAGTGAACCCTTTTGTTCCACGTGTAACCGAATCCGGATGACGGCAGACGGAATGTTCCGTACCTGCTTATTCTCCCAGGTGGAGACTGACCTGAGGACCCCTCTCCGAAATGGCTGTTCAGATGAGGAGTTAGAACAAATTCTACTTAAGGCCGTGAAAGGAAAAGAGTTAAAACATCATATCAACGACAACTCCTTTAAACGAACGACCCGGACCATGTCTCAAATAGGGGGATAAACCGGAAGTGATAGGTAAGGGACCGATGGTATAGCCATGAACTGGAAATTAAAAAAGAAATATCAGGCTCTGCTAAGTAAAGAAAGGTCCATGCCCTTTAAAGATTCGATGGGATCTTCTTTAACCCTTGCCCTAGCTTACCCCAATACCTATTATGTGGGCATGTCTAATTTAGGATTCCAGACCATCTATAAGTACCTTAATTTGAGACCGGATACCCGCTGTGAACGGGTTTTTCTCCCGGACCCGGAGGATGAGGACATCTACCTGCGTCAGAATATTCCTCTTCTAACCCTGGAATCTCAACGGTTGGTAACCGACGTAGATATTCTGGCTTTTTCAGTCTCTTTTGAGAATGATTATGTGAATCTTCTCAAAATCCTGGAGCTGGCCCGCATACCTTTTAAGTCAGTAGATCGGGATGAGCGTTATCCCCTTATTCTAATCGGAGGAGCGATTACCTACATCAACCCGGAACCCCTGGCAGATTTTGCCGACCTGATGATCATCGGGGATGGTGAGGAGGTTTTAGAGGAATATCTCTCCCTATTCCTGGAGGATGGGGGGATTCCAAGAAAAAAACATCTGGAACGGGCTGCTCAGATACCGGGTGTATATGTTCCCTCTCTGACTTCTTCCCGCATAACCATCGAGAAACAAAAAGTTTCTGATTTTAAGTTGTATCCTGCTTACTCGGCCATTATTACCGATGAAACGGAGTTCAGCGAGATGTTCCTTATCGAGGTATCCCGAGGTTGCCCTTTACTCTGCCGTTTTTGTGCCGTAAGTTATGTTTACCCCAAGTTTCGGATGCTCCCACCGGATTTTGTTATTGATATTATTCGAGAGCGACTTCGGATGGATGCGGAACGAGGATTTCCACCGATTCAAAAGGTAGGGTTGGTGAGTTCAGATATTTGTGATTATCGGGGATTAGATACACTTTGTCAAGGGCTTAGGGAGTTAGGTGTCAAGGTTTCTGTGTCTTCTTTTCGTATTGATCGGCTTCCGGATGTGCTCCTGGATGCCATCGCGTATAGTGGTATTCAGACTTTGGCTATTGCGCCAGAAGCCGGTTCAGAAAGGTTGAGAAGGGTTATCCGAAAAGAGATGACCGATGAGGAAGTGATAGAAGGAGCTGAGAGAATTCTGGACCGGGGAGTTCCCAATTTAAAGCTTTATTTTATGATCGGGCTTCCCACAGAAACCGATGAAGATTTAGACAGTTTGATTGAAATTACTTTAAAAATCCGGCAGAAAATGTTAGAAAAAGCCAAAACCACTGGGAAGCTCGGAAAGCTCAGCCTAAGCATTAATCCTTTTATTCCCAAACCCCTCACACCTTTTCAGTGGAGTCCCATGGTCAGTATGAAGGAGGTTAAACGTAAACTGGAGTATATTCGGAAAAGACTGGGTCAGGTCAGGAATGTTGAATTAAAACCAGAGAGTTTGCGAACGGCCTATCTGGAAGGAATTTTGTCCCGTGGAGACCGAAGCATGGGTCAATTTCTAATAGCCATCCATGCATGTCGGGGAAACTGGGAACGGGCCGCTAAAGAAATAGGGTTGAATTGGGAAGCCTGCCTGGCCGGAAGATCTAATCTTTCCTCAACCCCTTTGCCCTGGGAATTCATCTCGAATCCCCGAGAACAGGAAAGGCTTGCAAGGGAGTATCAACGAAGTCAGGCTGTGAGCTAGCAGAGGGCTCAGCGTATGGGAGTGTGGGAGGTCGAGGGTGTAGGCAGCTATTTTTATAGCCTGGTTCCCTAGTCTCCCATACTGATTGATAAAAAGTTTCGGAACTTGAGAGTAGCGGTTTATTACGATAAAGAGGATATTCGGGTTGAGAATTTGCAAGAGCCGGAAATCGGTCCAGGAGAATTATTGGTCAGGGTCCGGGCGAGCGGTATTTGTGGGACAGACCTGGTCAAAATTTTAAACCGGAAAGTTACCCCCCCTGCCATTTTGGGCCATGAGATAGCCGGTGAAGTCGTAAAGACCGGGACTCAGGTCAAACGATTTAAAGTCGGGGACCGTGTCGTAGTTGCCCATCATGTCCCCTGTTACAACTGTCATTATTGCCGACATCAAAATTACGCCATGTGTCGGTTCTACAAGGCCTCAAATGTAGATCCTGGCGGATTTTCTGAGTACATCCGCGTTCCAGAACTTCATACCAATCAAACTACCTTTTTGATTCCTCCGCAGTTATCCTATGATCAGGCGATTTTTATGGAACCGCTGGCCTGTTGCCTTAAAAGCATCAGGCGATGTAATTTTCAACCGGGTGATACAGCCCTGGTTGTAGGGTTAGGCCCCATGGGCCTTATGATGGTTCAGTTGATGGGCCTGTTCCAGGTTCAAGTTATCGGTGTGGACCTTGTAGATTATCGGCTTGAAATGGGCCTTCAGGCCGGTGCAGTTAAAGTTGTGAAAGCTCAACCGGAAGAAATTAAAAGAACGGTTCTGGAGCTTTCGGAAGGACGTGGGGTAGATGCTGTGATACTTACGGCAGGAACCGGAGAAACCTTGATGCAGTCCCTGGAATTGGTAAGAGATGGAGGGGTGATCAATAGTTTTGCCAGTGTCTCGCCCGGTTCCATGGCTCTCTTAGATCCTAATGTTCTCTATCATCGAGAAATTACGCTGTACGGTAGTTATTCTTCAGCTCCCACAGATCTGGCCCATGCTTTAAAGTACCTGGAAATTGGAAAGATCAACGTAACCCCTCTGATTACCCATCGGCTCCCCCTGGAGTACTTTTCTCAAGGTATCCAACTTTTAACAGAGAAGAAAGCGATGAAGGTGATTATGATTCCCTAGCCAGGGAAATCCGTTTTCTCAGGGAAAAACGGATTTCCAAAAGAGAAGGAGGGATTTAACATGAGTGAATTCGTAAAGGTTGCAAGAATCGAGGAGATTCCAGCAGATCAAGGGATGATTGTTGATTTCAACGGCGAAGAGGTCGGTCTTTTCAAGATCAATGGAACTTGCTATGCCATTGGTGCCGTCTGTCCCCACCGGGGAGGTCCTGTCGGAGAAGGTTCCTTAAATGGTACGGTGGTGACCTGTCCCTGGCATGGATGGCGCTTTGATGTACGTACCGGGATCAATACCATAAACCCGGCGTCTAAGGTTAAAACCTATAGGGTTAAAGTAGAAGGATCGGATGTTTATATAGCCGATTAATCCTGCCTGTAAAGGGAGGGTTTAGCTATACCTTTGCAGTTTTTGATAAGATCTTAAAAGTTAACAAAAGTCTAAAACCGCTGCAAAGGTATAGATCTTACATGAACTCTGAATTCATAACCTTCACCCCGGAAGAGAAAGCAGTTTTAAGAAATATTGAGTTCTTCAGGTTAAAAACCTCGATTACCCAAAAAGTCCTGACGTTATTAACGGAGCTTCATCAACGGCTCAAAAGTGAAGTTCGGGACCTTCAGTTTATTGCCCCTCCCGAATTTGATTTGAAGAATAGCCAGTTTGTTAAGGGGGAGCACTATCGGGGATTTCCTTATATTTATCTGGATTATCCCAAGTGTTTCAACAAAGTAAATATCTTAACCTTTCGATGGATGCTCTGGTGGGGTCACTATTTTATATTTGCTCTTATGACCCAGGGACCACATTCCGAAGCTCATCGAGAGAATCTTATCCAACTCTACGATGACTTTGCCGATAAGGGCTTTTACCTGTCTACCTACCAAAGTCCCTGGGAATGGGTCCGGGATGTCGAATATGTGGTTCCCCTCCAACACGTCAATAAATCCCAGGTAGTCCCTTTATTAAAAGAAAAGAGTTTTCTAAAACTTCAACGTTTCGTGGATTTAGAAGATGATGTTTTAAATAATAAAAGCCTGGTTGAGGAAGGTGTCCAGACCTTTAGAGCGTTTAAACCTTTAGTAGTCCGGAGTCCTCAGCCCCTCGTCCGGGATTAATAAGCTCTGATCCAGAAAAATAATCGGAAGTAATGAACCCCAACGGATCACGGAAAGGACAACGGACTCCAAAAAATGGATAAAAATAAAAAAGCTAAAAAAAAGCTTTGTATGATTTGTGGGATCGTGGAGGTGGAAACTACTTCCATTTGTAAATCCTGTTCTGAGAAAATTCGGCAAGAAGCCGTAGGGGAGCGAGATCGGATCAAATCTGAAGCGGAGAAAGAGATAAAAAAGCAAGGGATTCCACCAAAGGAGTAAGTTCCAAGTCCTCAGAATTCAGATTGAGCTAACGGTTACTTCGGAGAGCTGATTTTACCGTACTCCCTTAAACGCCATGTAATCATATAGATCATCCCTGATTTTCCCCGTCGTCTGAATCCTATCTTTTAGCGTATCCCGCAAGTTCATAGGTAGCTCCGCTCGCCCAAACTTCCGTCCGGCGGGTTTGTACGCTTCTATTATCCATCTGGTTAATCCATTACTTTACTTTGTAACTCTCTCCTTTGTAATAGAAAAGATGTTCATCTAAAAATAGTAAAACACCTCCTTATCCTGTCGATACAAAAATAAGTTTAAAGGGATAGGTGATAGTCTAAATTTTTAGCTTATGGGTACGACGGCTGGAAGCTTGGCTCTGACACCCGGTTAGGCTCTTTCTTCAATCTTGCGATAGCTCTCATACGAGATAAACTCTATTAACGATCCATCCGGATCTCGAAAGTAGATGCTGATACCCTTGCCTTTCGCACCGGTTCTTACGACTGGTCCAACTTCAATAGGTACTTTCTGCCCACGCAGATGTTCCATCGCTTCTTCGATGGATCCTAACCACTCAAAGCACAGATCGCTACCGCCCGGAGGGACCGGAATACGTGCATTTGGGTCGCCAGGCACCCCCGGACCGTGAACATTCAGTTGCTCTGTACCAAAGCGGTAGGCCCAGCCCGTTGTAAGTGGCACAAGTTCCGCGCCGAGTACATCGCGATAAAAACGATTCGAGCGTTCCCAATCGGAAACTGTAATCACGCAGTGATCAAGTTTTGGCTTTTTCATTCTTCTGCCCCCAAACAATCAGCTCCTGACGGAGCTTTTAAGGATTTATCCAGATTAACTTTACAAGGTACTAGTGCTTTGTTACTTTAATTTTGCTTAATGTTTAAGTGACCCTCACCCCCGGCCCCTCTCCCATGCTGCGGAAGAGGGGAGCTGAGGGGTGAAAGCAGCCCTATGAGGTCAAAATTAAGTAAACAGTGTACTCGTAAACACTCCAAAAGTTTAGTAGCATGTTCGCGGAACCCACTTCCGCTTTTACTGCCGGTGGATAATCCGACCAGGTGTAGCAGTCTACGCCCATAAAAACAGGACGTTGACGAAAAGCTCATTCACCAAAGTCTTCGTCTGCCGTCAAGAGTGGAGTCTCTGGTTGGTTTGCCAAACACTTTCATCCCTTCTATACTTCAATGGTTTAATTGCAGTGTCAATAAGAAATTATGAAGTACCGATACTTTGAATATCCGTATCCATTTAGTAGGTGGAAAAAGAAACACCCCCCATCCCCCCTCCAGGGGGGATTCAGCAGCAGCAACCCTATGTCAGTCCCCCCTGGAGGGGGGATGGGGGGTGTTCAGACAGAAAAAGTGACACCTACTAAATTGGTATAGTTACATACTTTGAAGAGAAACTTTACAACCTTGAGGTAAGTACTATAATGATTTGTACCCCTGTCCTTTTAAAGGATGTTGTGATTGTGAACCCTTCGATACCTCAGAGTTAAACTCCGCGAAAGCAATCTTTCCAGGTAGGGATTGTTTTGTTGCTTTGCTCCTCGTAATAATTATAATGCAACTTGGTAGGAGGTTATTTCGGCTTTGGAGTCTCAAAGGAAGTTTTTATTATCATCCCATCAGGAGGTAAGTATGGATCGAATAGAAGTTCTTGCCTATGAAATTCTCAGTTATTTCCCTAAAATTCTTGGGGCCCTCATTACGCTAGCTATCGGTAGCTTTTTAATTCGTATCCTTACAAAGTTTATCCATCGGATCTTAAATTCTCTAAGAATCTCTCCGAGTATTGTTTCTTTAGGGGTTTCGGGAGTGACGATATTGGCCTGGATCATTCTGATTTCTGCCCTATTTCAGGTTCTCGGGCTCAGTCAGATTGCCCTGGCGGTTTCAGGTTCTGTGGCCCTTGTAGCTCTGGCCGTTGCCAATGCTGCCTCTGGAACCACGGCAGATATCATTGCCGGGTTGTTCTTAGTCACCGATGACGACTTTGAAATCGGCTATAAAGTGAAAGCCGCCGGGGTCGAGGGAGTTATCCAGCGTATCGACATTCGAAAAACCCGAATTATGGACAGCGAAGGGAAGCTCCATGTTATTCCCAATAAAACCGTTGAGGGAGCCGAATGGATCGTTATCTCCAGAGATTAAAAAAATTCGGAAGATCGCCTTTTGTTGAACAGGGAGTGTATAATATAAGGTAATCAATAAGTGAATGAGGTATAGGTCGTATGGACGGTGTGCTTCCCATTGATAAACCTGCGGGGTTGACTTCCCATGAAGTCGTTCTTCAAGTTCGAAGACTTCTCAAAATTAAAAAGATCGGTCATACAGGAACTCTCGATCCTTATGCAACGGGAGTTTTAGTCCTATGTATAGGGAAAGCGACCCGAATTGTCGAATTTCTGGTCGAGTTAACCAAAGAATACAGGGTAACCATGAAGTTGGGAGTTACCACTGATACCCAGGATCTCACGGGTCGGGTTTTATGCGAAAAGCCCGTGGTTGTCACTGAGGAGGAACTAAGGGAGCAAATCCAAAGCTTCGTGGGAGAAATAAAGCAGATTCCTCCTATGTTCTCGGCTATTAAGATAAAGGGTCAGCGACTTTACGAACTGGCCAGACAGGATCAGGAAATTGAACGTCCTCCCAGGAAAGTGATCATTTATGAGATCCAGATTCTGGAGATTCGTTTTCCTTTTGTAAGTTTTCAGGTTACCTGCTCCCCTGGAACTTATATACGAACTTTAGTGTCAGACTTAGGTGAGCGGTTAAAATGCGGGGCTTGTGTTTGGGAATTGAGGAGAACCCGCGTAGGATCCTTTGGGCTGGATGAGGCCGTACCCTTTGAAACTTTAAGATCCCTTTCCCCGGAGCGGATTGCAGAAAGATATTTGATTTCCATAGATAAGGCTTTAGCAACTCTGCCTGCCCTTTATTTTGATGAAAAAACAAGCCGGCTTCTGGCCCGGGGGGCCTTTGTAAAGTTGGACCGATCAAAAGGGTCCCTTAATCTTTTGCCTTCTTTGTCTCTTCAATCCCAACAGGATAGTTACCCTTCCCCGGGTTATTACCGGGGGTATGAGGCAAGGGGTAATTTTTTTGCAGTGGTAAAGCTTGTACCGAATCCCGAGGGAGATTGGATGGTACAGCCTGTAAAAGTTATTTATCCGTTGTAACTTCAGGGTGGTACAACTATCTTTTTCATAAAGGGTTAATGCAAGATTTATACAGTTTTCTCTTTACAAGAAAAATTTTACGAGTATATTGAAATGAGAATAATTTTACTTTTCAAGCCTTAAAATTTCAGAGAGGAGGAGAAATCCATGGCCGTTACTAAAGAGCGAAAGCAGGAAATTATCCAGCACCATAAAACGCACGATACCGACACCGGCTCCCCAGAAGTCCAAATAGCTATTTTAACTGAACGAATTAATCACTTAACCGATCATTTTAAAATCCATCATAAAGATCACCACTCCAGGCGGGGTCTTTTAAAGTTAGTGAGTAAACGACGTCGGCTTCTTGAATATCTTAAAAGAAAAGATATCGAGCGATATAAAGCTATTATTAAAGAACTTGGATTACGTAAATAACGTGGAGGCGTTTTAAAGAATGTATAGAGTAGAATTAGATTTAGAGGGAAGAATATTATCCCTGGAAACCGGCAAAGTGGCTAAGCAGGCCAACGGGGCCGTATGGGTTCAATCGGGAGATACCATTGTTTTAGTCACGGCAGTTTCAAGTAAAGAACCTCGGGAAGGCATTGACTTCTTTCCTCTAATGGTTGAGTACAGAGAGAAAGCCTATGCAGCGGGTAAAATTCCAGGTGGTTTTATCAAGCGAGAAGGTAAACCCAGTGACCGAGAAGTTTTAATTTCCAGACTCATCGATCGACCGGTACGACCCCTCTTTCCAGAAGGTTATCATCATGAAATTCAAATCATTGCAACCGTCCTGTCTGTAGATCAAATCAACAGTCCGGATATCCTGGCTATTATTGGAGCTTCTGCAGCTCTTACCATTTCAGATATTCCTTTTATGGGTCCTATAGGAGCTGTTCGGATAGGTCGTATTGATAAGAAATGGGTCCTGAATCCCCCTTACAAGCAGTTGGAGAAGAGTGATATTAATTTGGTGATGGCCGGGACCGAAGACGCTGTGGTTATGATGGAGGGAGATGCCAGGGAGGTACCCGAAGAAGACATGTTAGAAGCCATTGAGTATGGACAGGAAAAAATCAAGCAAATTGTAAAGCTTCAGAAAGACTTGGCTGCACAGATCCCTGTGACCAAACAGGAGATAAAGCCCGTAGAGAAAGATCAAAGCATTGCCTTGAAGGTCAGTAGTCTGGCTATGGATAAGATCCGTCAAGCGGTTTATTTGGCCGAGAGTTACCCGGATAAAGTGGAATACCAGAATCAGATTAAAAAAATCTATGAGGATACCATTGCCGGATTTGAAGAAGAAGAGTTGGAAGCTTTATCCCTGGAGATCAAGGAAGCTTTCCATAAAACAGAGAGAGAGGTGCTTCGTAAAGCGGTTCTCGAGGAAGGAAGACGGGCGGATGGGAGAGGACCCAAGGATATTCGTCCCATTACCTGTGAAGTAGGCCTTTTACCCCGGACCCATGGATCCGCTTTGTTCACCCGAGGTCAAACCCAGGCCCTGGTAGTATCTACCTTAGGGACTGCGGAGGATGAACAACGGCTAGATGATTTACAAGGGGAAGCTTCTAAGCGATTCATGCTCCATTATAACTTTCCTCCCTTCTGCGTCGGTGAGGTAGAATTCCTTCGAGGACCTGGCAGACGGGAAATAGGTCACGGTTATCTGGCTGAGCGAGCCTTAGCCCCGGTTATTCCCACCAGTGAAGAGTTCCCCTATACTATTCGGATTGTTTCGGATATTTTGGAATCTAACGGTTCTTCCTCCATGGCAACCGTTTGCGGAGGTACTTTGTCTTTAATGGATGCGGGGGTTCCTATTAAGGCCCCTGTAGCCGGAATCGCCATGGGACTTATCAAAGAAGGAGATAAAGTCGTGATCTTATCCGATATTTCTGGAATCGAAGATCATCTGGGGGATATGGACTTCAAGGTAGCGGGAACCCGCAAGGGTATTACTGCGCTTCAAATGGATATCAAGATTAAAGGGATTACCCGGGAAATCTTTACCCAAGCTCTGGCCCAGGCTCGAGAAGGAAGACTTTACATTCTGGATAAGATGGCAGAAACCCTGGCTGAACCTAGAAAACAGCTTTCCCGCTATGCACCTCGTATTTTGACCTTCTATATCAATAAGGACAAGATTCGAGATGTCATTGGGCCAGGTGGAAAAGTTATTCGGAGTATTGTGGAAGAAACAGGGGTGAAAATCGATATCGATGACGATGGTAAAATTAACATCTTCTCTGCCGATGAGGAATCTGCCAACAAGGCCCTTCGTATCATTCAAGGAATAGCTCAACAGGTTGAAGAAGGAAAAATCTATCTGGGAACCGTTAAGCGAATTGTTGATTATGGTGCCTTCGTCGAAATCTTACCTGGAACCGATGGACTCCTTCATATCTCTCAAATCTCCGATCGTCATATTCGTACTGTCACCGATGAATTGCAAGAAGG
This sequence comes from Candidatus Limnocylindrales bacterium, assembly GCA_035559535.1. Lineage (NCBI taxonomy): Bacteria > Bacillati > Chloroflexota > Candidatus Limnocylindria > Candidatus Limnocylindrales > Candidatus Limnocylindrales bacterium. The sequence continues at coordinate 123,303 of DATMBG010000044.1, read as the reverse complement.
GGATGAGGTTCTGGTTAAGGTTCTGGAAATCGACAAGCAGGGAAAGATTCGACTGAGCCGCAAAGCCGCTTTGCGTGAGCAACAAGGTCATTCTAACAAGTAGAATTATAGTCCCTTAAAAATTAAAAATTAGAGTCCCAGAAAATTCTGGGACTTTTTGTTTTTTTATTTCCTCCTGTTACCCGGGAGCGTGGGGGTAAGGCAAACGGTGGCAACTTCCTGTGGGAAGTTAGCCTGAAGATCTGCCGGTTCCCCTCCCGGCCCCTCCCTCTCTCCCTCCCCGCATGCGGGGAGGAAGGAGTGGGGCGGGGGGAGGGACAGAGAATTATGCTAACTCCACTTCGTCTGAAAAGTATTATACTTCTACTGCGATAACTGTTTGTAATAATCCTTCACCAGATCCTCATAAGGTTGAGGAATCCCTTCCTTCATTGCCTTTAACAGCTCTTCTCGAAACTCCTTTGGAACCTGGAAATCGGCTCCGGATGGAATTTCAATATCCTCGGTGGAGCTACCCATAATCCCGCCGCTGTTGGGAGCGGTATTGGGATTCGGGAATTGGAAATTGGGGAAGTTTCCAGGTTGCATACCCGGTCTCATGGCAAACTGGGGCATGGCCATGCCGCCCATTTGTTGCATGGTAGCCATCTGCTGCATACCTTGCTGGAGACCTTGCTGTGCCTGTTCCAGGCGATAAAGAGCTTCTCTCTCAGGCAAAAGGGCTTTTCCAGCTTCTTTATTCCCCAATTTTTCTTTAGCAGATCCCATTTGATCTTGAGCCTCTCCCAAGTTATCAGCAATATCAGGGCTGAGGAACGGAGTTAGTTTGGAAAGGTTGGCCAGCTTTTCCTTCAGTTCTCCAGTATCCTGTTGCAGTTGGCCTTGCTTGCTTGCCAGACCCTTCATTTGAGATTCCTGGGAAGGACTCATAGCCTGGCCTTCGACACCTCCTAATCGATCCAGCTCTTCGTTTAGGGCCTGGTAAAGGCTTTCCAGGTTTTTCAGTTCATCCAGTTTCTTCTGGAGCTGAGGAACTCCCCGGGTGAAGGGTTTAGCCAGGACCTCTGCAGCTTCTACATCTCGAAGGGATTCTTCTACAGCCTCTTTAACCTCTCCGAGTCTGGGTTGATTCAATCCGTTCAAGATTTTATTGAGCTGCTCTTGCATATCTTGAAATTGATTATAGGTCGAATAGTACATGTCGGGAACGGTCTGCATCTCCCCTTCTGCCCTGGACATTTGACCCGGAATCTTCGATGCGATCCTCTTCATCCGCTCCAAAGCATCCTTCAAAAGTTTGTTTACCTCCTGCTGAGAGGCTTCCTTCAAAGCTTTGTCCACCTTTTCGGTTCCTTCAATAACCCGTTTTTGATTTTCCACCAGCTCTCCCAATTTGTTAGCCATCTCCATGGCTTTGGATTGCGCTCCTTGCATCATGTTCGCCATGCTTTGGTTGGCCGCATTTTGGAAGATCATATTCATCTGGGATAACATACTCATCAACTTCCGGGCCTCCTCCAGGGCTTTTTGAAGGTCTCCCTTCTGAAGGGCCTCTTTAATTTTCTCCAAAGCCTCCGACATGTTACCCAATTCCAGATTTTTTACGTTGGGATTATTTAAAAATTCATCGGGTAACTGATTGGCCAGTTGAGAAAGCTGGTTCATAAGAGCATTAAGCGCCTGGGAGAGATTCTCTAATTCCTTCATGAGTTGGTCGAGAAGCTGCTGGTCCTGCGGGTTTTGGGCCAGTTTTTCCAGATCTTTTAAGAACTGATCCTGGGTCCTTGTGAGTTTCTCGCTGGTTTTGACCACATCCTGCATTCGTTCTTTCTTTAATAAGTTATCTGAAAATGCAGCCAGTTTTTCTAACTCACTGGCAATTTCTTCTTGTTTTTGAGCCGCTTGATCCAGTGCATCGGACTTTTCAGAACGAACAGGACTTTCCCTGGCCGTTTTTAGACTCTCCTGGGCCTCCACCATTTTCGAATCATGGAGATCTTCCAGGTTTTTTCCAATTTGATTCAGCTCCATGTAACTCCCTAAATTGCTCAGGGGATCCTTGGCCATCTGATTTAAAATGTCCTTTAAATTCTTGGTAAGATCCTGGCTTTTTTCAGAAATAGCCTGTTGGGCTTGATGAGCTTTTTGGAGATCCTGAGGGGATATACGGGGATTGCCGGGATTTTCTTGAAAAGCAGATCTCATCTCCTCGGTCAGGGCTTGAGCCTCGACCTGATCGGCTAACAACTCCAGTAGTTTTTGATGAACTTCTTCTTGTGCCTTGACTAAATCTTGATGCCGCTTCTCCTCACTGTAGATCTCTAAGGAATAAGTAGCCGAACTCCCCTTTTTGGGACCTGAAATGGTATCATTATCCTCGACTTCTAAATGGTAATTAACGATCTGGCCCGGTTGAAAGGTATAATTGCTTAAACGCCATGTAAACTTATCCAGGTAGGTGCGCCCGGACGAAGCGTCGGTACCACCGGGAGAAAACTTTTTTATCAAAACCCGAGTTTCTTCCGCCTGGCCCTGGAAAACAAGATAAACAGCTGTAAGGCCAAAATCATCCTTTGCAGAAAAGGCCAATTCTATATCATCTCGACTTCCGACGGTTAAATTCTGTCCCGGTTTCAGAACTTCAACGGTAGGATATTCGTCGGGGTGTGCAGTAATTTGATATTCAATGGGATCTTGATTTTGGAATTCTTCTGAATCGACTACTTCTATATGATAAGTTTGGGTTTTCGTGATTATCAGATCTCCCTCCAGCTTAACATCATCGGTGATTTGCAAAGGAATTTGGGTCCCATCGTCGGTTACGATTTGCGCCTTAATAATCTTTTTATTGGCTTTAAGAATGATATGCACCTGGGTTCCCTTAATACCTTCTATGTTCCCATCACTGTTTGTTATGGTTTTAGGCTCAATTCGGGTATACTGGGGATATTGGTAAATCAGAGTGATATCTCCAATTTCAGGTGGATCGGCAATTTGAACCTGATAGGTCTCTGAAGTAAAATTCCCGGCTGAAACGTAATACTGGAAGGGATACTGGACAGATTTCATTTCATGCTGGAAGACCTTCTTTGCTTCAAGATTACTCATCTGGATCTGCTTCCAGGGTTCTTTCTCAAACTTATAGTTTAATTGAACTTCTTTCCAAACATCCGATGCAGATCTTGCCACGATTTTAAGGGGTTTGTTCCTTAAAATCGTGGTATTTTTAGGCTCGATTTCCAGATTTAATTTCTGAGCTAATAAGGCCCCTTCCGCCGGGTGAAGAAAATTTTTAAGGGTGTCTTTTAGAATCCCCGGCCTCCAGAGAATCAAAGCCAGCAGAACAACCACACCGATCCCACTATACCGGGCATATTTACGTAAGTCGGTTCGATCCACAATGTTCTGGATGTCTAACTTACGGACCTGTTCCTCGGTAGAGGCAATCAATTTACGAATTAAGTCCAGGGAGATCCCTTGAGGACCTTTTTTGAGCTCCCGGGAGAGTTGGACCGAGTTGATAAGGTTATCTTGAAGGTCCGGAAACTTTTCTTCAATGGTCAGGGCGACCGAGTCATCGGGAAGCTTCCGCAGGATAGGTAAGATGAGGGATTTAAGAGAAACATACAGAAAAGCCAGTACGACAAGAATATCGAAGATCAGATTAAGATAGAAGGAGGGTGGGATAGAGACATATATCAGGATGCCCATTAACAGAACAGCCAGTGCAAGAATAATCAACTGGAGCAAACCTTTTAAGAAAAGGTGGGTCTTGATGTGATCTCTGGCTTTAGTAAGGGCCGCATTAATAAGTTTCATACAATCAAAGTCCAAAGTCCAAAGTCTAAAGCCCAAAGTCCTGAGTTAGCTTAACTTCGGACTTTGGACTTTGGATTTTAGGCTCTACAGGTTAAACCATTTTGTTACTTGGGAACCGGGCACGTAGATGGTCTGTTGTCTTTCAGGTCCCGTTGAAATGATCGAGATTTCGGCTTCGGAGAGTTCGCTGAGACGATCAATATACTTCCGAGCCAGATAAGGAAGTTTTTCCAGGGAATCGATTCCGGTGGTTGGAGTTTTCCATCCATCCAGTTCTTCATACATGGGAACGGCTTCTTCTAAGACCTCCGGTAAGGCCGGAAACTCTGTCAGGATCTCCCCTTTATACCGATAGCCTACACAAACCTTAATCTTTTCATAATGATCTAAAACGTCTAATTTGGTCACCGCAATGGAACTTACACCATTAATCCGTACGGCATAGCGCGTAATCAAAGCATCAAACCACCCGCATCGACGCGGTCTCCCGGTCGTAGCTCCAAATTCAGCCCCATATCTCCGCATACTCTGACCTATTTCATCGTTTAGTTCCGTCGGGAAAGGACCTTCTCCTACCCGGGTGGTATAAGCCTTCATGATACCTAAAACGCCATGAATGTGGGTAGGCCCGATCCCTAAGCCTGTGCAGGCTCCTCCTGCAACGGCATTAGAGGATGTGACATAGGGATAGGTTCCATGATCGACATCCAGCATGGTCCCCTGGGCCCCTTCAAATAAAATACTTTGTCCCTTTTTAAGGGCTTGATGGATAAGAAATGAGGTGTCGGCGGCGTAATTCCGAAGGAATTTAGCATAGCCGAGGTACTGTTCGCAAATGCCTTCGAAGGACATCTCCTCGGCTTGATAATGACGGAGGAGATCGTTTTTCAGGGCTAAATTTTCCCTCAGCTTCTCTTTAAAGATCTTATCCTGCAAGAGATCGGCAACCCGAATTCCCAATCTGGCCATTTTATCTTCGTAAGCCGGCCCAATGCCACGACCCGTAGTACCGATTTTTCGAGTCCCCACGGCCTTCTCTTTAGCCTGATCCAGAGTCCGGTGATAGGGCATGATAAGGTTCGCTCGATAGCTGATAAAAAGTCGGTTCTGAATTTTAATCCCTCGCTTTTCTAAATGGTTAAGTTCTTCTATCAAAGCTTCCGGATCTACCACCACGCCATTCCCGATGACACAGAGTTTACCTTCATGTAAAATGCCTGATGGAATTAAATGTAAGACAAAGGTTTCATTATTAATAACGACCGTATGCCCGGCATTATGACCACCTTGATAACGGGCAATAATGTCGGCCTGCCTGGAAAGGATATCTACGACCTTTCCTTTCCCTTCATCTCCCCATTGTAGACCTACCACAACGATATTTGCCAATGAATGCTATCCTCCTCCCTGATCCTTTGAAATAAAGGTGATGGGCCATTAACTTTGCATACATTACAACGATGCCATCAAAGTTGATAGATGTCAAGCACCATTTGCACGAGCCTGGGATTATAATGCCGAAATTCATTGACAAGGTACTCTAAGCATGATAAGCCCTAAGTAGATAGGATAGTTAAACAGAACATTATATTATATTCCTGGAGAAATGCATGATACCCGAACTTTTTGAGCGAAAAATTTATACCGTTACGGAACTGACTTACGAAATTAAAGATATTCTCGAAGCCAATTTTGAAGGGGTCTGGGTTACCGGAGAAATCTCCGGGGTTAGAACTCCCATGTCGGGGCATGTCTATTTTACTTTAAAGGATGAAGACAGCCAATTAAAAGCTATTCTCTATCGGAGCCGGATGAATCATCTGAAATTTCAACCAGAAGATGGCATTGAGGTTATAGCTGGAGGAATCGTCTCGGTATATGGACCCCGGGGAGAATACCAGCTTATCGTAGAGTATCTGGAGCCTAAGGGATTAGGGGCCCTTCAATTAGCTTTTGAGCAGTTAAAAAAGAAATTGGCCGCGGAGGGTTTGTTTGACCCGGCCCATAAAAAACCTATTCCAGCCTTTCCCAGAGTGATAGGAATTGTAACTTCCCCCACAGGGGCAGCCATCCGCGATATTTTAAAAGTGATTCAGCGACGATTCGCTAATGTCGAGATTCTTATTTATCCCGTCCATGTTCAGGGGGAAACCGCTCCTTATGAAATTGCCAAAGCCATAGAAGAATTTAACACCTTAGAGGGAGTGGATGTTTTAATCGTAGGGCGTGGAGGTGGCTCCATTGAAGATTTATGGGCCTTCAACGAAGAGATTGTAGCCAGGAGTATTTACGCCTCCCGCATTCCTGTCATCTCAGCCGTAGGACATGAAATTGATTTTACCATTGCCGATTTAGTGGCAGATCTGCGGGCTCCAACCCCTTCCGCCGCTGCGGAAATGGTGGTTAAAAACAAAGCCGATCTCATAGAAAAATTGGATGCCTTAACCATCCGATTGAAAAATGCCTGCCGGAAGAAACTTCAACTGACGAAAAGTCACCTCGGTGAAGTCATGAAGGGGCTTAGGGATCCTCGTCAGCGGATCAGTGAATACCAACAACGGGTAGATGACCTGGAGCATCGATTGGTTCTTAACTTTCGACACAAATTGAAACACTCCCAGGATAAAAACCTCTACCTGTATCGAAGCCTGATTTTAAAGAATCCCCTGGAACCTCTCCGACAATTTCTCCAAAAGGTAAAAGAATTGCATGTACGACTGGTTCAAAGTCAACATTATTCTCTTGAAACTAAGCGATCTCAATTGGAGAAGATATTGGGAAAGCTGGAGGCCCTGAGCCCTCTGGCTATGCTAGGGCGAGGATATGCCATATGCTATAAGGTCTCTGATCCAACCCCTTTGAAGGATGCCACGGAGGTTCAAATAAATGATAAAGTCATTGTTCAATTAAGCAAAGGCAAAGTTATTTGTCGTGTAGAGGAGAAAAACCATGAAATTTGAAGAAGCCTTACAAAAACTGGAACAGATCGTTGAGCAACTGGAACGCGGGGATTTACCTCTGGATAAATCTTTAGAGATCTTTGAGGAAGGAATCAAACTATCCAGGCTTTGTACAAAACAACTGGAAGAAGCTGAACAACGGATCGAACTGCTTTTAAATATCAAGGATGGAAAACCGGAAAAAATACCCTTTCAAGTCAAAGAGGTCTTGACCGAGAGCTATGAAATTCAGGAAGAAGAAATCCTCCCTGAATAACTCGAAGGATCTTCTTTTTTAGGGAACGCCTCCATTCTTCGCTTCCTGTGATCTGAAGACTATCTGACCTTCCAAGAGGCCCGGATCTCCTTATGGCTTTTATAAGCGATATCTTGCCCTGAGTTCCAAAGAATCCAGAGAACTATAGGATTAATCCTGGATCAAAAGGCAGGAATATTAAGACTGACTCCTTTATCCCGCCTTTTCGAAAAGACGTTATGAGAAGAGAAAAAATATTTGCCTATGGATCTGATTTCATAGTGCTAGCTGTGGGTATTGCCTCTACCCTGTTAGGATTGGTGGTCTTAACAGGATGGTATACCCATAACCTGACCTTATTGCAGATATCACCGAACTTTATACCCATGCATTATCATACTGCTCTGGGGTTTCTTCTCTGTGGCCTGGGATTATTGGCCGTAGCTTTGGGTAAGCTCTGGTTGACCCGGATCTGTGGGGGAATAGTTTTGATGATAGGTTTTCTAACCCTCATTCAAAATAGTTTTGATGCAAAGTTAGGGAGTAACCGGCTTCTGACAAGTCCTGATATCCAGATCGATGTGCCCTACCCCATAGTTATGGCTTCCAGTACTGCTCTATGCTTTGTATTCACCGGAGTTGCCTTATTACTTACAGGCATACCCATACGGCTCAAGCAACGTCCTCTCATTTTAGGGTTTTTGAGTTCCATTATCGGTGCTCTTGGAATAATGGCACTTCTAGGATATCTCATTAATATGAAGGAACTTTATGGTTGGTGGCGTCATATGGCCCTTCACACAGCAATCGGATTTGTAGTTCTCAGTCTGGGTATCTTTGCCTTTGCATGGCACGATAGTAGAATGGAGAGAACTCGCCTACCCCGGTGGCTTCCGATTCCTGTCGGTATCGGTACTTTAACAATTGCCCTTGTTTTATGGCAGGCCCTTCGGGTACAGGACCATGCTCAAATTGAACAGATGATTGAAACAACCGCAATCACCATCAAAAATCAAATCACATCGGAAATTAGAACCCGAATCCTGGGTCTTGTCCATATAGCCAACCGCTGGGAGAGAGAAGGAAAGCCGGTTAAAGAATATTGGGAGTCCGAGGCAGAGTTTTATATTGGTCATTATTCCGGTTCTCTTGCCCTGGGATGGGTAGATCCCTCGTTTTACATACAATGGGTTGCCCCCCTGGAAGGAAATGAGGCCCTGCAGGGTTTGAATCTCGGATTTGAGGAAAGACAGCGGCAGGCCTTGGAAAGGGCCCGGGACCATCATAAAATAACCTTTACCCCTTCGGTGGATTTGGTCCAGGGGGGTAAGGGGTTTTCGGTTTATTTACCTCTCTTCAGAGGAAAAAACTTTGAGGGATTTATAACCGGTGTTTTTCATATTCCTGCCTTGCTGAATGCTATCTTATCCCCTGATATAACCTCTAAATACTCTCTGGCCATTTTCGAAAATAAAGAAGAAATTTATGGTTTTTATGATAAGGATAGGCTATATGAAAAAGAATGGGGTCATGAAACGGAAATGGATCTTTATGGGGTTACCTGGCGAATACGGGTATGGCCGAGACCGAAGTTACTGGCTATGGAGCAGTCTTCTCTTCCTAAAGTAGGACTCGGTGTGGGAATTGTAATGACTTTTTTGCTTGCCTGGACGGTTCATCTGATTCAGATGGCGCGGCTTCGTGCCGGAGAAGTTGAACTGGCCAATCAAAAGCTCGGGCGTGAGATCATGGAACGGAAACGGATAGAAGAAAATCTACTTCAACGGAATGAATACCTGGCTGCTCTGCATGAAACCACCCTCGCCTTAATGAATCATCTGGAATTGGCAAATCTCCTTGAAGTTCTTATTGCACGTGCCGGAGCCCTTCTGGGTACACCCCATGGATTTATCTATCTGGCTGAGCCGGAAGGGACCGAGATGGTCTTGAAGGTGGGGATAGGTGTTTACAATAAATATGTCGGTTATCGCCTGAGACCGGGGGAGGGTGTAGCCGGAACCATCTGGCAGACCGGTCAGCCTTTGGCCGTGGAAGATTATCAGACCTGGTCCGGTCGTCTGTCGGCTTTTGATACCGCCGGATTCCATGCGGTTCTGGCAGCACCGCTTCGATCCAATTCTCAAGTTGTGGGAGTTATTGGTTTGGCTTATGTGAAGGAAGGTCGCATCTTCAAAGAGGATGAAATCTTATTGTTAAGCCAATTTGCCCAGCTAGCTTCCCTCGCTCTGGATAATGCCCGCTTATATACCTCGGTTCAGCAGGAACTGGCCGAACGGAAGCGGGCGGAAGAAGAATTACACAAGGCCAAAGAAGCTGCCGAATCCGCCAGCCGTGCCAAGAGTGAATTCCTGGCTAATATGAGCCACGAAATCCGCACCCCTTTGAACTCCATTATCGGTATTGCCGACCTGCTCTGGGAATCCCCCTTAACACCCGAGCAGCAAGAGTATGTAGGTATTTTAAGGAAAGCCGGAAACACACTTCTCACTCTTATTAACGATATTTTGGATCTCTCTAAAATAGAATCCGGCCATATTGAACTTGAAAATATTAACTTTGATCTGGAAAAACTCATAGAAAGAACTGTTGAACTAATAGCTCTACGTGCCCAGGAAAAAGGTCTTGAACTGGCCTATCAGATTGGGTCGGAGGTACCTGTTCACCTCATGGGGGATCCCCATCGCTTACGCCAGATTCTCATGAACCTCCTGGGTAATGCCATCAAGTTTACCGAACGGGGGGAAATCGTATTACGTATTGAAAGGGTCGGAAATCCGGAATCCAGAGTTAAAAGTTCTGAAGGTGAGTTTCTATTTTCGGATCTCCATGTTGGGACTTCGGTCTTTTTGCTGTTTTCCGTCTCAGATACAGGCGTAGGGATTCCACCGGAGAAACTCGATACAATTTTTGACAGTTTTACCCAGGCCGACTCTTCTATCACCCGTAAATATGGAGGAACAGGACTTGGACTTGCCATCTCCAGGCGGTTGGTGGAATTGATGGGAGGTCATATCTGGGTGGAAAGTGAAATGGGTCGAGGAAGTACCTTTTCCTTTACGGCTCGATTTGAAATTCAAACCCAGAAAGGGGAGATCTCTCCCATAGAATCGGCGCAGCCATCCAGTTCTGTTACAGATTTAAAAGGACTCAGAACCTTGATAGTGGATGATAATGCAACCAATCGCATGATTTTGAGGGAAACCCTTAAGAGATGGGGGGCTCAGGTAACAGAAGTTGAAGATGGGGAACAAGGGCTTATAGAGCTTCGACGGGCTGGAGAAGCTGGAGTCCCTTATGAATTGCTGCTACTCGATGGTCGCATGCCGGGTATGAACGGATTTCAAGTTATGGAAGAAGTCCGGAAAATTCCAGGAATTATCCCTGCGACCATCTTGATGCTTACTTCAGATAATCGAGGCCGGGATATGGTTCGGTGCCGAGAGCTGGGAATCACAAACTGCCTGCTTAAACCGATCAAACGATCGGATTTACTGGAGACCATTCTAACTGCTTTAAATCGTACCGATAAAACAAGAAGATCCATGCCTGAGGGGAGACCTGTTGAATGGAAAGATCCCTCTGTACAGAATAACCTTGCCGTCCCAGGTGCCAGGCTTACTTGTGATACGATCCCTTCACAGGCCTGGGACGAAGGTAAAGTTTTTCCCAAACAGGGAGAAGAATCCCTGCCGGTCCTTCGTATTTTGTTGGTCGAAGATTCCCCGGATAACCGGCTACTCATCCAATCTTATTTCAAAAAAACCCCTTATCAATTAGAGGTAGCTGAAAATGGTGAGATAGCTGTTGAAAAGTTTAAATCCGGAGACTACCATCTTGTATTGATGGATATGCAAATGCCTGTAATGGATGGATATACGGCCACCAAAATGATCCGGGAGTGGGAGAGTGAGCAGATAAAGTTGGGTTTGAAACCTGCCCCTACCCCCATCATTGCATTGACTGCCCATGCCCTTAAGGAGGATGAGCAGAAAAGTCTGAAGGCCGGGTGTACGACATATCTGACCAAACCTATAAAAAAAGCAAGGCTGCTGGAAACCATCACAGCCTGCACAAAGGGTAAAGGATAAAGGAGGAAGGAAGAAGGGTAGATCTCTCTATCGTTCCTCCTTCTTCACCCTTACAAAAAGTGGATTTAAAAACCTACATGACCCAACGACGGGAATTGGTTGATAGGGCCCTGGAACATTATATTCCTAAAGAATCTAAATATCCCTCTATCATTCACCAGGCCATGCGTTACAGTGTATTTGCAGGGGGCAAGCGCCTCAGACCTATTCTTACTTTAGCTGCCGCCGAAGCGGTCGGAGGAAATCCAGAATCGGTCCTTTTTGCAGCCTGTGCCATCGAGCTCATTCATACCTATTCCCTCATCCATGATGATTTGCCTTCTATGGATAATGACGATTTCCGGCGGAACAAACCTACCAATCATAAGATTTTTGGAGAGAACATGGCGATTCTGGCAGGGGATGCTTTACTGACTCTGGCTTTTGAAGTCCTCTCTCAACCCGAAAATCTGAAAACCTTCAAAGCCGAAACCCTTTTATCTGCTATCCATGAAATCTCCCTGGCTGCAGGTACTCTCGGCATGATTGGGGGTCAGGTTATGGATATTTTATCGGAAGGGAAAAGAGACCTGGACCCTAAAACCCTCGAGTATATCCATACCCATAAAACCGGTAAATTACTTTTAGCTTCTCTGCGCGTAGGGGCCTTGCTGGCGGATGCTACTGCAGAGCAATTCAAAGCCATTACCGAATATGGTACCTGTATCGGCCTCTGCTTTCAGATTGTAGATGATATTCTGGATGTTGAGGGAACGACCGAGGAAACCGGAAAAGATGTCAGAAGCGATGCAGCGAGGGAAAAAGCCACTTACCCGGCTCTATACGGGTTGGAGAAATCTAAGAAGCTGGCCCAGGAGCTGGCCAAAAAAGCTCAACAAGCCCTCATAAGTTTTGGAGAATCGGCTCAACCTTTGCGAGAGCTTGGGGAGTTTATCGTATCACGAACGTATTGAAAAATTAGCACCGAACAAAGAAGGATCCAACCTAGATCCTTGTATAGACCTGAAAGGACTCCAGGATCCAAGGAGTTATGTTAATTTGTGGATGACAGATCCATAAACCTTTAAGGTTTTTAAAAACCTTGAGGATTTATCCTCTTTTCATGTTTTCGTTTGACCAAACCCGGGGTTTTTCCATTTTAGAACTCATCCTTATTCTCTCCATCCTCGGATTATTTTTAGTCATCTCGGTTCCTAACTTTACAGACTGGCTTCATACATATCGGCTTAAAACAGCCGCCTATACACTGGCCAATCATCTACGTCAGGCCCGGCTTTCGGCGGTATACGAAGGGGTTTCTTATCAACTCCAGATCAAAGACAAAAACCAGGGGAATTTTTATCAGATCGTCCAGGACCCTGGCGGAGTTAATCGAATTCTAGATTCTATCGGACAAATAGTGCTGGATGCGGAGTATAAGGAAATTTTCATTGTTAGTACTCCCAGTTCAGGCAAGATTACCTTTACTCCTAAAGGTGGCGCGAGCACAGGTACTATTATTCTTCAAAACTCCAAAGGTGAACAACGAAAAGTCATAGTCAACAATACCGGACGGGTGAAAATCGAATAAAATCGGAAAGGTAATCAAAGCCTATAGATTCAGGTCACCGAAACGACGTCGATATTCTTCAAGTAATTGTTCAGCTCGTTCTGCCCGTTGTTTTTCTTGTTCTGCCCGTTGTTTTTCTTGTTCTGCTAATTCCATAGGGGTCGGTAAGATAACCCCCTCGGGGGTCAGCCATCTCAGCCATTCTCCCCGGACAGCCAGATACAAACCGGTTACAGGCGAATAAATCTTCCCCTCCTGATCGGGCATTACTTCCTCATATCGCCCGACCTTTAAGTGATTCCCAATAAACTCCTGGCTATGGGGATCATAGAGATAGTACTCTTCCGTCCGAAATACTTTCTCATATAATTCCTTCTTCATTCCTTTATCCTCGTTCCGCGTGCTGTCCGATAATAACTCTATGATTACATTTGGAAACTTCATTCCCTCTCGCCATACCACCCAACTCTTCCTTCGCTTTCTTCTTTCCACCCCAAGGACCAAGAAAAAATCTGGACCTCGAAATTTGGTTCTATTTTCTGGATCATAATGCAAAAACATATTCCCACCTACAAAATAATCTTCACGATCCGACCAATGTACCTTGAGGGAGTCGATCAGAATATTCATCTGCTCCCGATGTTGGTCTGACTCCATAGGCTCTCCATCATCGTAGGGCAGATCGTCCTCGGTAGGAAGGGCCTTAATACTTTCCAGGACTTCTGGCTCCGTGATGGGTTCCAGTAAACTGGAGATGGATAAACTCATAAACTTCCTCCTCTCCCTAAGCTTAGGCGTTAATGGGATTTTAACTTATCCTTGCAGGGGTATGAACTTAAATAGCTCTCTTAAATAAGATAAATCTCATTTTTTTAAATGAAACCCTTCTTTAAGGTAATCCTTTTCCCCTGAAACAGGAAGTAGATTAAGAATATTGTCGGGATTCTCAGAACTATAGGGGGGGAGGCTATGGCCTGGAAGTAAAAACTCATCCTCCCAGGTAAAGCCTCCTCACATGATCGTTATGGATAAGATTCCGGGAGGCGTCTTCCAGTGCAATCTGTCCGTTTTCCAGGACATATCCTTTGGATGAGATCTTTAAGGCCATTCGGGAGTTTTGTTCTACCAGGATAACACCTACGTTTTCTTCTTTATTTATAGCCAGGATAGCCCTGGCGATTTCCCTGACCATCATAGGGGCAAGGCCTAAAGAAGGTTCATCCAGCAGGAGGAGCTTGGGTCTTGCCATCAAGGCCCGACTAATGGCCAGCATTTGCTGTTCACCGCCACTAAGGCTGCCTGCCTGCTGGCGCAGTCTCTCCTTGAGACGGGGAAAACGGGCATAGATCTTTTCCAGATCCTCCATAATACCCTTCTTATCCTTCCGGAGATAGGCTCCCATGAGGAGATTATCTTTGACATTCATGTAAGGGAATATATGTCTTCCTTCGGGTACCATGGAGATTCCCAAGGCAACAATTTTTTGAGGTGGGAGACCGTCAATACGTCGTCCATTAAACCAGATTTCGCCGGAACTGATTTTAGTTAAACCGGTAATGGCACGCAAGGTCGTTGTTTTTCCTGCCCCATTGGCTCCAATTAGAGTCACAATCTCGCCTTGCCCCAAAGCTATGGAAACCCCTCGAAGGGCTATGACCCGGTCATAAAGCACCCGGATATTCCTGGTTTCAAAGTACATTTTCTCCTCTCTCCTATTTTCTTCCTTTTTTCTTTTTTAAAAGCCGGCCTCGTCATCCTCTTTTCCAAGATAGGCTTCGATTACAGCCGGATTCTGCTGGATTTCTTTGGGTTTTCCTTCGGCGATCTTGGTGCCAAAATTAAGGACAACGATACGGTCACTGATTTTCATAACCGCCCGCATATCATGCTCGACCAGAATAACCGTTACACCACGATCGCGGATCCCTCGAACCATTTCGACGGCTGTATCGGTCTCCTCGGGATTCATTCCTGTGAAGGGCTCGTCGAGAAGGAGCAAGGTAGGATTGGCCGCCAAAGCTACGGCTATTTCCAGGGCCCTGAGATGTCCGTGGGGTAAGTTCCTGGCCTCCTCGTCTTTGAGGGCGGCTAATCCGAGATATGTTAAGATTTCCAGGGCACTTTGATGAAATTCTATTTCGTCTTTTCGTGCCTGATGGCTATTGAAAAAAATCCCCCAACTACTGGCCCGGCATCGAAGATGATGGGCAAGAACTACATTCTGTAAAGCCGTCATCTCTTTAAAGATGTTGGTTTCCTGAAAAGTGCGGACAATCCCTTTCCTGGCTACAACATGGGGAGGTAAATGGGTAATATCTTCTCCTTTGAAGGTAATGGTTCCGTGGCTGGGTTTTAGAAAGGAAGTAATCAACTTGAAAAGTGTACTTTTCCCGGCGCCGTTCGGACCTATAACGGAAAGGATTTCTCCCGCCTTCACCTCAAAACTTACTCCATTGACGGCCGTTAACCCTCCAAACCGTTTGGTAAGATCCTTGATCTGAAGCAGGCTCATATTCATCCCGTCATCTATAGTCCCTTGTTTAGGTAACGGATGTAGAGGATTATTTCTTAAACCTCAAACTTAGAATCCCATTGGGTAACCACAACATAAAGGTGATCATAATAATGGCATAAATCATAGTTTGATAGGTTTGAATACTGTGGAGAAGTTCAAAGCTGATAAGAAGTAAGAAGGCCCCCACAACAGGCCCAAACAAATAATCAAGTCCACCCAGGAAGCAGTAGAGCATAAAGTAGATGGAGTCGGTAACCGTATAGGTTGCCGGATAGATATTTTGCTGGAAAGCTGCGAAAAACGAGCCTCCCAACCCCCCGATAAAACAGCAAATAGCATAAGCCATGACCCGATACTTGGCCACGTTGATTCCAATACTGGAAGCCAGCTCTTCATTTTGTCGGAGGGATCTAAAGACCCAGCCTATTCGACTCTGGGTCAGGCGTCGTAAACTGATAAGGGTGAGAATGAGTAAAGAAGCTGCCAGGTAATAAAAGGGTAAAGGGTCTGATCCTTTAAAGGCCGGGATAAGGGTTATTCCTGCGATGGATAAGGCTCCAGGTCTTGGAATATCTACAATTCCGGTACCTCCTCTGGTAAAATCTCCGCCATTTAAGAAAGCAAGTCTGGTTGCTTCTGTTAAGCTGAGGGTAATCATGGCAAAGTAGACTCCCCTCAGGCGCAATATGGGCCAGCCGATCAAAGCACCAATCAGTGCAGCCATGAGTCCGGATAGAGGAAGGCAAAGCCAGAAAGAGATGCCATATCTAACCGATAAAATAGCCGTTGTGTATCCCCCGATAAGGGCGAAAGCCCCTTGACTGATGTTCGTACGACCAATCGTAAAGGTAAGCCAGACTCCCAGGCTAATGACACTCAACATGGAAGCATTGATAACCACTCCCAGCACGTATCTGGAATCCCGATAAAGAAGCGGAAAGATGACCAGATAGATCAGCCCCAGGAAAAACAAGAGAACGGAAGAAAGGGAAAAAGGAAGAACCGAAGATAAGATACCCGGTTTTCCTTTTCCACCTTCTCTCACTTTCTCCTCTTCCCTTTTGCCTTCTTTTTGAGTTGTAGCCATTCTATGGTTCCTTCTCTACAGCCTTATCCTTGAGGTCTCCCCATAATTCCTTGAGGACGAACAATTAAGAAAAGAATCAATGCAATAAAGATAATCAGGTAAGTAGTAGAACCTGGCAGGGTTTCATAACCTATTGCCTCACAGAAACCCAATACAAAGCCTCCAAGAATAGCCCCGGAAACGACTCCGGCCCCCCCGATCATGATCATGGTAAAGGCCTTTGTGGAAACGGCGGTGCCTGATCCGGCATTAATCGCAAAGATGGTTATCAACAACCCTCCAGCCAGTCCGGCTAAAGCAGCTCCTATGGCAAATCCCAGTGCTGAGACCTGATTGATATCTACTCCCTGCAGATAGGTGGCTTCCTTATCTTGAGCCAGTGCCCGCATGGCACGACCCGGCCTGGTATATTGGACAAATAATAACAGGCCGATGACCAAAAATAAGGCCACAAAAAATACAAGGGCTCTTCCGGCAGGTAGATAACCCCCACCTACTTCATATACTCCGGTAACCACCGGCGGAACCCCTCGCTGCTTTTCTCCAAAGGAGAATAAAGCCAGATTTTCGAGGAGCAGAGCCGTACCCATAGCAAGAAGCATGGTATTCTCTTCCCGTTTTGCCAATCGCATAACCCTTCGAAAGAAGAACTTTTCAAAGATAATTCCTATAACAGCCAGGGCCAAAGCAGCTACCATTAAAGCCAGAAAATAATTCCACTGATAAACACCGTAAAGATAATAAACCACAAATCCCCCCAGCATATACATCTGACCATGGGCAAAATTAACTACGTTCATAATACTGAAGATCAGGGTAAGTCCGAGGGCAATGAGGGCGTAAATCATCCCCAGAACCATTCCGTTAATGATCATCTGGGACATGGAGAAATATCGCGAGGGTTCAGAGTCCGGAATCCATGTCTATGATTTGTTATAAGCCACCCGACATAGGACTCCGGACAAAAGGGTTAATCTTCTACACTTCCAATGAAAAGGGTTTCAAACTTCCCATTACGAACTTCATTAACTACCATGGGAACACCGATTTGACGAGGTTGACCAAAATAGGCCGTGCCTACATACTTCAAAATCCTCTCCTCTTTGAGAAAGGGATTCCTCACCTTTACTTCCGGAATTGCTTTTTTGAAAACTTCCACATCGGTCAGAGCAGCCTTGCCAGCTTTTTGAAGGGTGTAGATGATCATCTGCAGGGCATAGACTTTAGTTCCAGCTTCATCATTCCACTCACCGGCTACTTTTTTATAACGCTCGACGAATTTCTTCATATAATCACTTTGGATTTCAGGAGTACTGGCCCCACCCACAGAGATAAAACCTTCTGCATACTTTCCGGCCACTTCGTTCAAAATCTTGATGTCTTGGGCCGTCTCAGTACTTAACAATCCTTTATAACCCAATTCACGGGCAGCTTTGATGAGTAGGGGAGCGTCCGCAGGGGCAACTCCTGAAAGAACAATAAGATCCGGGTTTCCCTTGACCACCTTGGACATAACAGGGAAGAAATCTGTCGTTCCTGGCTCGTAAGTATCGGTCGAAGAAATAATATTTAACCCAAGTTTTTTGGCCGCTTCCACCCCTTCATCCCTTTGATTGAGAGGATCAGAATCATTTCTTGCAATAAAACTAATGGACTTAACCCCTTTGTTTTCCTTTAAATACTTATAAATTACAGGACCTGCCTGATAGGAGGCGATCATTCCAAGGATTGAATTGCCATGGGGAGGGGAATATAATGCCTTCGAAAAAGCATAAGGAATATTAATGGCTCCGGCTGCCTCGATTACAGGCACTACACTGGCGGCCGTAGTATCCACATTAGGGCCGATGATGTATTTGATCTTCTCCTGGTAAACGAGTCTTTCCATGCCGGATACAGCCAGCTTGGGATCCATTTTATCGTCAATACTGACAAACTCAATTTTATATTTCTCTCCGTCTATCTCTACACCTCCCTCTTCATTAATCATCTCGGCAGCCGCCTGAATACAATATTTATTAACCAATCCCCAGGATGCTGCCGGACCACTCATCACACCCAATTGACCAATTTTCAGAACTTTTTCCTGGGCAACGGCTTTTTCAAAAGAAAATGATAACGCCACAGCACTTAGAAATATCCCTAAAATCACCAAGAATAAGCTTCTTCTGAAATCTCTCATGATTCTATTTTACCTCCTTTTGGATGCTAAGGTTAAACTATCTCCTCCTAACCCCTGGATTTTATCCCACTTTCTCCATCAGATAATAATATCCTTAAACCTGTCAAGGAAAATATTACCGTCACAGGTGAATAAATACCTGGCAGAGCCATTCTGTAAAGAACTTGAATTTGCCCATTCTAAGAAAGAATCATAAAACCCGTGGGGTTTCCCATCATTCCGGGAGATCCATTTCTAAAAAAGCAACTTAAATGCCAGCTTGTCTAGGAATTAGATGCCTGGATATTCTTGAGTTTTTCCTTGATTTTGTTTAAACCTGCCTGATTTTTAGGCAAATTCCCTTCCCGGACTGCCTAAAAACTTATTCTGATTTTGGTGAATCATGCATGAGTTCCCCGTAAAAGGTCGAGAAGCGTAAAAGCTACGACTCGGGTTGCCTTTTTAAGGTCGTCCAGTTTTAAGCGTTCATCGGCACGGTGAGCATTGGCTTCCAGGAGACTTCGAGGGCCCGCACCGTACATTACAGTTGGAATACCCATCCCGGCGTAGTGTCGGGCATCGGTGTAAATGGGAACCCCCTGACTGCCAATCTTCTCTCCCATGACCTCACAGGCATTATCCAGGAGAATCTTCAACAGTTTTTCAGAACCGGGCACCGGAGTGAAGCTTTTGGCCCACAGGATACGCCGGACCTGGATACTTATACCCGGAAAAAGGGCAGCGGTTTGTTCTATTAAATTGGTCAGCGTCTGTTCGACCTTATCCCCATCTTCCTCAGGGATTAAGCGACGATCGAGGCGGAAAGTAATCAAATCTGGGACGACATTGGTGTTAATTCCACCGTGGATAAGACCAACCACCAGGGTTGGTGAGTCGATTCCCTCCACCTTTGAACGGATTTCGGTATAGCTCTTCCGGTGGTTATAAAGTGCTGTAAGGATTGCCGTGGTTGCTTCCAGAGCATCATGACCTGTATCCGGACGGGCCGCATGGGCCGATTTACCTCTGACCTGAACCTCCAGATGTAGGCAGCCATTATGGGCCGTTACTACGGCGTAGGAGAAGCCTGCCGAAATAACAAAGTCAGGCTTTGAAAGACCCTGTTCAAGCAGCCATTTCGGACCGACTTGCCCCCCGGCTTCTTCATCGTAAGTAAAGTGCAGTTCAACACTTCCCTTCAGGGGCGCCTGGATGGCCTTAAGGGCTAACAGAGCATAAGTATAGGTCGCAAAATCCGATTTTGAGACTGCCACCCCTCGACCATACATGGTTCCATCTCGGATCTCTGCCCCATAGGGGTCGGCGGTCCATCCCTCACCCGGAGGAACAACGTCTCCATGGGCATTTAAGGCTACAATGGGCCCCTCACCAAACCGATGGCGGACAATGAGATTTGTAACCCGGACCATACCCTGCTTTTTTACAAGTTCCTCAGGAACCGGATACTTCTCCACGGTCAATCCCAATGCTTCTAAAAGCGCAGTGGTTCGCTCTGCGTGGGGTACGCAATCTCCGGGTGGGTTATCGGAAGGTACCTTTACCAGTTCGGCCAGAAATTGGACTTCCTCTTCCCATTTTTGATTAAGAAACTCGGTGATCTCTTTTTTAAAATTAGCCGACATTTATCTATAGTTATTGTTCTTAGCCCGTCTGTTCTTAGCCCGTTGTCCTTTGTCCAAGACTCCCTACGAGGGATCATCAATCAAAAGTAACGGGCGAAAGACTAAGGACAACGGACCCTGGGTTTAAACTGTCGAATAAAACGCAACAACACCCGGATACCGATTTCGACATCCTCCGGGGTAATGGATTCATCCGGTGTATGACTGATCCCCCCCTTGCAGCGGATGAATAGCATTCCTATATCCGTGATCGCGGCCATTGCCATGGCATCGTGGCCCGCACCGCTGGGTAAATAGCGCGGTTGAAGGCCTTCTGCCACTATAGCCGCTTCGAATTGGGTCATAAGCCAGGGAGCACAAAAAGAGCTTGGACTTTCATGGACTTTCCGGATCTCATATTCAATCCTGCGCCGGGAGCAAATATCCTGAATAGCCTTTACAATATCCCTGACGGCCTCCAGACGATCCGAGTCGGTTGGGGCACGTACATCCACGGAAAACTTTGCCGTACCCGGGATAACGTTGCTGGCACCCGGTAAAACCTGAATCTGCCCTACCGTTCCAACCAGATTATCTGGGGGTATCCCCAACTTGCCCAAGCAACGTTTTTCGATAAACAAGATAGCCTCGGCGGCTGCCACCAGGGCGTCGCGCCGTAAAGACATGGGTACAGTTCCGGCGTGTCCGGCGCTACCGGTAAGGGTTACCATCAACCGGGTCGCCCCGGCAATGGAAGTTACAATACCGACTGGGAGGTCTTCAGCTTCGAGTACAGGGCCCTGTTCGATATGAAGCTCAACATAGGCCAGAAGATCAGCAGGGCGCCGGGCTACCTGAACGATTTTATCCGGATCAAGTCCATAATTCCGCATGGCGTCTGCCATACTTATCCCTTTATCATCTACATTTTGGAGTACCGTATAATCGAAAGTACCGGCTATAGCCCGACTTCCAAGCAGGGTTGCCTGGAAACGGGTACCTTCTTCGTCTGAGAAGCCGACTACTTCGATAGCAAAAGGTAATCGTTCTTGTCTCTGATGCAGGGCTTTGACACAGGCAATCGCCGTAACAACCCCGAGGGGACCATCATACTTTCCAGCATTTCGAACCGTATCCAAATGTGAGCCCAACATCAAAGCAGGGAGGCCGGAACTTATCCCTTCATACCGACCCACCACATTACCAATCCCGTCTATCCAGACCTCCATACCCGCTTCCTTCATCCATCCCAGCACTAATTCGTTGACTCGCTTCTGCTCAGGACTTAAAAAAACTCGTGTAAGGCCACAGGGGTCTTCGCTGTAAGTTGCGAGCTCATCCAGACGAGCCATGACCTCGTTGGTTAGTTGTCGAATATCCATATTTCTCTCTCCTCTCTGGGTTGACGGTTCCTGGTAAGGATTATCGAATCCACAGGGCAGGCGGCAAGTGGTACATGGCAAATAGCGAATGGGCTGATAGTCCCTAGTCCCTTAGTAAGGATTATCGAATCTACAAAGGTTGTCAAGGAGAAAGTTATTCCAAAGCCTCTTTCACCTGTTGGGTTACCACAAAGCATGAAAATCGTAGGATGATTTTCGTAGGAAGTTATCACAGTTACTTAGATATTAGTATCCGTATCCATTTAGTAGGTGGAAAAAGAAACACCCTTCCATCCCCCCCCTCCAGGGGGGATTCAGCAGCAGCAACCCTATGTCAGTCCCCCCTGAAGGGGGGATGGGAGGGTGTTCAGACAGAAAAAGTGACACCTACTAAATTGGTATAATTACTAGATATTAACTTCTCCTTGACACCCCTGGTAGATTTTGATAATCTTTTATGATTACAACTCCGTTGTAAGGTTTTAAGAAAACCGGAGCAGTTAGGATAAAAATAACAGGAAGGATGGGGGATGGGGGGATTCCATTTACTCCATCTTTCTTTTAAGGAGGTAGCTTATGCCTAAAATGCCCGTAATGGAAGCTGTGGTAAAAATTTTAGAGAGTGAAGGAGTAGAATATGTGTTTGGGATTCCAGGAGCGGCTATTCTTCCTCTCTACAAAGCCCTTAGCAAATCCAAAAAGATTAAACACTTGACCGTTCGGCATGAGGAAGGGGGGACCCACGCTGCAGATGGATGGGCTCGCGCTACGGGCAAGGTAGGCATTGCCATAGGGACTTCAGGTCCGGCCGGGACCAATATGGTTACAGGACTTTATACGGCCCAAGCGGATTCTATCCCATTGATTTGCATCACCGGACAGGCTCCTCGGAATGTATTACACAAAGAGGCTTTTCAGGCCGTTAACATCGCTGAAATTGTGAGGCCGGTTACCAAAAAAAGTTATCTGGTATTGGAAACGGCTCAGGTTCCCTTTGTCTTCCGGGAAGCCTTTAAAATTGCCCAAGAAGGGCGACCCGGGGCAGTTCATATCGATCTCCCCCTGGATGTTCAGCGGGGGGAGGTAGAATATGATCCTGATATCGATGAGCCTTTGCCGATTTTTAAACCCGGCCCCAATATGAAGCAAATTCGTCGAGCCATCGAGATGCTTCTCCAGGCTGAGCGGCCTATCCTGATGATGGGGGGTGGCGTTATTCTAGCCAATGCGACCCAGGAATTTATCCAGTTGGCCGAGTATCTACAAATACCGGTTATCCCTACCTATATGGCTATGGGGGGTATTCCGGCGGACCATCCCCTATATGCCGGCCTGGTCGGTATTCAGACGACTACCCGCTCGGGTAATAAAATCTTTCTGGAATCAGATCTGGTCCTATCGATCGGAAACCGATTCGCAGAACGGCATACCGGGGCTCTGGATGTTTATACGAAGGGAAGAAAGTTTATCCATATTGATATCGAACCGACTCAACTGGGTCGAGTTTTCCCTCCGGATTTGGGTATTGTTTCAGATGCCAAGCTGGCCCTGCAAGCCCTCCTGCAAACAGCTCGAGAGATGACTCCACCGCGTCAACCAACACCCTGGGTCCAGAGTATTCCGGATATCCGACGTCGGATGGGTCGAAAGATGGATTTTGATAACATTCCCATTAAACCCCAGCGGGTTTACAAAGAGCTGAATGAATTCTTCGACCGGGATACGGTTTTTGTAACGGCTATTGGACTTTATCAAATCTGGTCAGGCCAATTTCAAGAGATTTATAAGCCCAGACATTATTTCTGTTGCGGACAGGCAGGCCCCCTGGGGTGGGAAATTCCGGCCTGTATTGGAATCAAGCTGGCAAGGCCACATCAACAGGTTGTTGGGGTCGTAGGAGATTACAGCTTTCAATTTCTGATGGAAGAAGTTGCCGTAGCCGTTCAATATCAGGTTCCTTTCGTCCTGGTTATGGTTAATAATGGCTATCTCAGCCTCATTCGACAACCGGAAAAATACCTCTATGAGATGAATTTTGGAGTGGATATTACCTATGACGGTATGGGAATCGACCACGTCAAGGTAATGGAAGGTATGGGAGCACTGGGTCGCCGGGTGATCAGGCCGGATGAAATCAAGCCGGCTCTGGAGTGGGCCGTAAAAGAATCTAATCGTCAAAGAAGGCCGGCTCTGGTAGAAGTCATGGTCGAACGGGAAACCGACGCAGCTATGGGAGTTTCCATCGATAAAATCGTGGAGCGGGAGCCTATTTACGACCTTCCGGCAGAGGTCCCAATCCCGACTCCAATTCTCCAATGAATCTATAAAAGAGCTGAATTACCCGCTTATTTGGAACAATTCCCCGACTCCCTTATAGGAGTAGTTTTTCAGGAGTGGAGGGAAGTAGACCCCCGCCCTCACCTTCTATAGCTTTAAGTTAAGGCCTCCTTCCTGACCTTCCCTTGCTTTGCACGGGAAGAAGCGTTGCGGTCAAAGTCCCCTCCCCTGCGAAGCGGGGGGGGGATAAGGTAGGGGCGCTTCTAGCCGGGACTTCCACCCTTAACCTTAAGGCCATTGACCCTAACCCTCCAGGCTGTTGACGTAACCTGGTAGGGCGAAAGGCCATTTCGCCCAGGACAAATCAACGATTCGTCCTACCTGTTGTGCCAAGGGTTGATTCATGAATCGGTAGACTCCTCAAAGCGTCCCCCTAAATGCTTGGCCAGAAATTTTTCTGCCACAGCATAGAACTTGATCCGATTTTCCGGTTTGGCAAAGCCGTGCCCTTCATCGGGGAAAAGCAGATACTCGTAGTCAATGCCCTTACTTTTCATGGCTGCAACAATTTGTTCAGATTCAGATTGTTTGACCCGAGGATCGTTGGCTCCCTGAGCAATAAGTATAGGTATCTTGATTTGATCAACTTTGAAGAGGGGAGAACGGGACTTCAAAAATTCTTCTTCGGTATCCGGATTACCAACCCGCTTGTGAAAAGTCGCCAGAAAGGTGGACCAGTAAGGAGGAATCGTTTTGATCAGTGTGATCAGATTGCTGGGCCCAACCACATCGATGGCACAACGAAAGAGGTCCGGTGTAAAGGTAGCGCCGACCAATGCTGCATATCCCCCATAGGAACCTCCATAAATAGCTACTTTTTTCGGATCGGCGAATCCCTGTTCAACAGCCCAACGCACGGCGTCCACCAGATCATCTTGCATCTTTGCACCCCATTCCCGATCTCCGGCGTTTAGAAAATCCTTCCCATAACCGGTAGATCCCCGGAAGTTGACCTGCAGGCAAATATATCCCCGGTTCGCCAGCCACTGAGCTTCTGGATTAAAACCCCACATATCCCGGGCCCATGGTCCTCCATGTACCTGGAGGACCATGGGTAAATTTTTTCTTTCCTTTCCCGGAGGAAAGGTTATATATCCATGGATGGTTAGCCCATCCCGCGCCTTAAAGGAGATGGGTTCCATGGGAGCCAGGGTATAGTTGTTCAGATCGGGCCGATGATAAAAAAGAAAAGTCCCTTTTCGGGTTTTTCGGTCGAAAGCGTAAAAGGGGACGGCTCCTGTATCCACCGTGAACCCTATTAACCAGACGGCATCTGCATGGTCTCGATTGATCAGGAAAAAGTCTCCAGGGTGGAGATTGCGGATCGCTTCGATATCGTCCCGAATAGATGGATCCAGAACCACCCACTCGGTTCGAGCTTTGGTGAAAGATACCATTTGGATTTCATAGGTATCCGGATGTATGACTATGGTATTTACATCATATTGAGGATCCCCAACGATAACTTCCGTACGACCGGTCTCAACCTCCATCTTGACCAGACGGCTGGCGTTGGCACCTCGAGAATCCTTGAGGTAAATAAATCGGCCATCTTTAGAAAATCCCACAGGACCACTGTTCAGGCTGTCGTCCGGATCCCAGGTAACCAGCCTTTTCCATTCGGCATTTTCATTTTCCCGAATCATCAACTCAAACCCACCCTGAGGAGTAGAAACCACTGCACCCCGTACTTTTAGATTTACATCGGTTACCCAATCTGCAACACTCCCCGGATTCTTGGCGACCATCCTCAGTTCTCCGGAGGTTAAATTCAAGTGATATACGTCATGGACCTGGGGATTTTCCTTGTTCATTCCAATGAGAAGTTCATGGGGGCGATGTTTGTTATGGGCTACAATTTGAACCTGGACATTTTCAAAAGGAGTAAGTTCTTTGATCCCTCCCGTTTCAAGATTTACAGCGTATAATCGCCAATTTTCATTCCCTCCCACATCCTGAAGGTACAAAATATGCCGGTTATCCTCTGCCCAAAAATATATCCGTATTCCTCGATCTCTGTCCTGGGTAACCGGCTTGTAATCCTCTTTACCAACGGTTCCTACCCACACGTTGAGCACATTATCTACCGGAGCCAGATAAGCCATCCGCTTTCCATCCGGTGAGATTTGTGGATTGGTTTTGATCGGATTTCCGAAAAGTATAGATCTGGGAATGAGTTTGGGTTCTGACATATTTGACATAATCCATCAGCCTGAAACCTCCCTAAACTCCCTTGGAGGAAACAGGGGTATGTTTTAGGAGACTTCTTAACTTTTCGATAGGATAGTCACAGGCCCCAGCGAAGCCAGATCTTTTTCTATCTTACTACGATCTCCAACGACCATAATCACCAAATTATCCGGATGAAGATATTGTTGAGCAACTCGAAGTACATCTGCTTTGGTTACATTCAGGACTTTATCCCGGAACTTTTCTAAGAAGTCGGCGGGAAGCCCATAATACTCATAGAGCATCTTACGCTGTACAATTTTCGATCGTGTGTCAAATCTGAACACAAAAGAGTTCATATACTGATCTTTAGCTACCTGAAGCTCTTCATCGGAAACCTCCGTCTGGGTTAATCTTTTAATTTGATCGATAACGGCATCAACGGCTTCCCGAGTAGATTCTGTTTTTGTTTGAAGAACTACTTCAAAAGTCCCGTAATCTCGCAATCCGGCTTCAAAGTTAGAATAAATACCGTAAGCCAGACCTTCATCATTACGAACCTTCTTATAAAGTCGGCTGGTAAATCCACCTCCGCCTAAAATTTCGTCCAAAATCCGAAGGGCCGGATAATCCGGATTGGTAATCTTAGTTCCCAAATGCCCTATAATGATATTTGCCTGGTTGATATCTTTATCAAAAAGGGCAATGGTACTTTTGACCTGGGTATCGACCGGTGGTACTTCAGGGTAGTCGACGTTTACTTTCTCCCATCCGGCAAAGACTTTTTCTATTTTTTCGATCATCTCGGCTTTGTTGAAATCCCCGGTAATTCCCAACAGGATCGTATTAGGGTGAAAGTATTTCTTGTGAAAGTCTACCATGTCGTCACGGCTGATATTGTTAATGGTTTCAACTTCGGTGGTTCGGGCCAGAGGGTGGGTCTTTCCATAGATCAATTTTTGAAACTCGCGCTGAGCAATCCCTTGAGGGGAATCATTTCGTCTTCGGATGGCTTCCAGTGCCTTGGCTTTAGCCAGTTCTACTTTATCCTTATCGAAGGCCGGATGCATCAGGATATCTGCAAAAATTTCCAGGCTTTTATCTAAATTCTTCTTGAGGGTAAAAAGCCCCGCAGAACCAGATTCATCCTCGATGCTTGTTTCAATTGTGCTGGCCATAAATTCAAGTTCTTCGTTGATTTCTTCTGGGGTCCGACTTTGGGTTCCTCCCGTTCTCATAACAATCCCTGTAAGCTCGGCCAAACCCACCTTATCGGCCGGTTCATAGATACCTCCGGTTCGAATCTTAGCCGAAATATTCACAATGGGAAGCTCATGATCTTCAGCTAAAAAGAGAATCATCCCGTTTGCCAGTTCAACCCGATCTACAGGAGGTGGCTTAAACTCCAGAGGCTTGAACTTAAGGTCCTTATAGCTTTGGGCCTGAAGGGGGGAAGCTATAGAGAAAAGAAGGAGGATATTTAATAGAATAAAAAAGTGCTTTGTTACTCTTTGCATAAGGTGATTTCGAGGAGGAGAATGAGAGAATATGTTCTCTTAACTCTCCTACCCCCCTTTCTCCTTGCACTGGATTATCCTTGAGGTTTCTCCCTTTTTACAATTTCGGCAACCGTTCGATTTGTTTTGATAAAGTACTGTTTAGCAACCCGTTTGATATCCTCAGGGGTAACTGCTTTTATCCGATCAATATGTTTCTCGAGATTTCGCCAATCTCCGGTTATGGCTTGAAAGAAGGCCAGTTGACTGGCCAGGCCGCTATTGGAAGCCAGGGAGCTGATAAAGGAAGCCTCTACGTTATTGATGACCTTTTGCAATTCCTCTGCGCTGACAGATTCGGTCTTTAACTTTTCTAACTCGGCGTAAATTCCTTCCTCGACTTCCTTGTTGGTATGGGGAGTTAGAGGAGTTGCCAGGATTGAGAATAGATTTGGGTACTTATCTCCAGGAAAGCCGGTAAAACTATCAACATTGGTGGCAATGCGCTTTTCCACCAGGTTTTTATAAAACCGGGAGGTACGACCCTCACTGAGGATGGAAGTAATCACATCAAAGACCGCTTCATCCGGATGATTTATATCCGGTTTATGGTAACCGATCAAGATGTGGGGATTTGCATCCAATTCGACCTGGATACGCTTTTCACCGACTTGAGGAGGTTCTACGGTGACGACTTTAGGAGGTTTTGGGGCAGGTGGGATGGCCCCAAAATACTTTTCCATCAACTCGATGACTTCCTGAGGGTTAATATCCCCGACGATGGCAATGGTTGCGTTGGCCGGAACATAATATTTTTTATAAAAGGCTTCGACCTTCTCTCGGGTATAGTTGCGCATATCCGATTCCCATCCAATGGTCGGATTATGATAGGGATGTGCATTAAAAGCCAGGGCCTGAAACTGCTCAAAAAGTTTTCCAATCGGAGAAGAATCCGTCCGAAGCCGTCTTTCTTCGAGCACCACGTCTTGTTCCGAGTAAAATTCCCGGGGTACCAGGTTTGCGATTCGATCCGATTCAAGAAGGGCCCAGAGTTCTACTTTATTGGCCGGAAGGCTGACAAAATATCGGGTACTATCCTGGGAGGTCGTTGCATTCAGTCCTACCCCGCCGTTGACTTGAAGAATTTTACTGAATTCATCGGTTACCACATACTTATTGGCCTCCGCCTGGGTTTCAGCAAATTCCTTCTCCAGTTGTTGAATTTTTGCAGGGTCTGCCTTTTCTCCCCTGGCACGTTCTTCCCTTAATTGAATGACAATTTTATCCAACTTCTCCAGGAGAGGCTTTTCTTTTTCGTAATTGGTTGTTCCAATGGTTTTTGTCCCCTTAAAGGCCAGATGCTCCAGCATATGGGCAATTCCGGTTATGCCCACACTTTCATCGGAGGCGCCTACATCAAACAGCACATGGAAAGATACAACCGGCGCCTCATGTCGCTCTAGCATGAGAACCTGAATCCCGTTTTTCAATTTATGCTCGATAACCCGGCCCTCCAGCTTTTGAGCCTGCGCCGGGTAATAAATAAACAGGATGAAAATTACAGCCAGCAACGAATAGCGATATCTTTTCATTTAGAAAATTTTCTCGCAAAGGCGCAAAGAGTCTCCTTGAAGGGTTTATCTTGCTTCTTTACAAGAAAAATATCCCTAAAACCTATATAATTACAAAGCGAGAAATTTCAGGGCAATGCTCTCTACTTTAAGTAGTTAGTCCTTTTTTAAAGAAGGAGGTTCCGTCTGTGTAATGGGTATAAATTAAAAAAAGGCAAAAGGCTCCCTTCATTTTTGCCTTTTGCCTTTTGTCCTTCGATGAAACTAAAGCCTTTTCTAAGCTGGTGAGAGGAACAGCCTTCTGTCTTTCCCCTTTAAATAATAACTCCGCCTCCTACGACAATATCTCCATCGTAAAAGACTGCAGACTGCCCTGGAGTAATAGCCCGCTGAGGTTCCTCAAAGATCACCTCGACCTCACGGTCCTGACTTCCCGGCACAATGGTTGCTTTACTTCCCGCATGAACATGTCGGATTTTCACCAAAACCGACATGGGCTCTATCAGTGTTGGAATAGAGATAAAGTTAGTATTCTGTACCCGCAGACTCTTCGAGAAAAGATCTTCGTTATCTCCAACTATTACTGAGTTCGTCTCGGCATCGAGAGCCACAACATACTTCGGCTTACCCAGGGCAATTCCGAGTCCCTTTCGCTGACCGATGGTGTAGAACTGAATACCTCGATGCTCGCCCAGAACGTTTCCCGCTCTGTCTACAATGGGACCCGGCTTGATATGATTGGAAGCCTTCTTAGCCAGGAAGTCCCGATAATCCTTATCGGTCACAAAACAAAGCTCCTGGCTATCCGGCTTATCTGCCACCCTTAACCCGAGTTTTCGGGCTATCTCTCGAACCTCAGGCTTCGTATAGTCTGCCAGGGGGAAAATCGCCCGACTGAGTTGTTCTTGAGTCAAGCCATACAAGAAGTAAGTCTGATCCCTGTCCAGATCCTTTGGCCTTCGTAAGATATATCGACCGGACTGCGGGTTATACTCGACCTTTGCGTAATGACCCGTTGCTACATACTCGGCCCCAAACTCCCGAACCCGTCGGAAGAAAAGATCAAACTTGACCTTCTCGTTGCAAACCACACAAGGGCTCGGTGTCCTTCCCCGGTTGTACTGATCAACGAAATCATCAATTACCAGGGCCTGGAACTCCTTATGGAAGTCCAAGAGCTGATAAGGAATCTCCAACATGTGCGCTACGTATCGAGCATCCTGCAGATGTCGCAAGGAACAACAACTGTTGTAGCGCTCCGTCCGCTCCTCTTCCATCTCACAGGGGGTCGTTTTCATAGAAAGTCCTATGATGTTATACCCCTGCTCCTTGAGCAAGGCTGCGGCCACCGAGCTATCTACACCGCCACTCATGGCGACGGCGATCAGGGTATCCTTATTTATCACTCCTGAACCTCCTTTTTGAATTAAAAATAATAAAATGGTATGGAATAACTTACCATACAGGGTTTAAAATGTCAAGATGACAGGGGTTGGTTTTGACTTTCTAAACTAAAAAGGTTGATAAAATCAAATACCCTGGTCTATTGATCCATAAACGCCCGGGAAGGATCGGCAGGCCCTTAGTTTTACCACAACTTAATACTCAACCCCCCGTCAATGATGAGGACCTGCCCGGTTATAAAACTGCTCCCCTCGGATAGGAGAAATAACACCGGGTAGGAAATCTCTTCCACACGACCGAGTCTACCCATGGGTTTTAAGCTGGCGAATCGTTCTCGAGTGGCCTGATCCAGGAGTCCTTCACTTAAAGGAGTAAGGATCAGACCGGGTGCAACGGCGTTGACCCGAATGTTATAAGGGGCCAACTCCAGGGCCATGGTTCGGGTGAGGGAATCTAAGGCAGCTTTAGAGGCCCCGTAGTGAGCGCGACCGGGATGGGTTTTCTGTGCGGCCACGGAAGAAATATTTACAATGCGTCCGAATTTTTGCTTGACCATTTGTCGCGCTGCAGCCCTTGAGCAAAGGAAAGCTCCTTTTACATTGATGTCCATAATCTGGTCCCACACCTTCTCTTCCATTTCAATCAGAGGTTGGGGAATGTTTATACCGGCATTATTGACCAAAAAATCGACCCGCCCATAGGTTTTTATAACCCGATCAAATAAGGATTCTACTTCATCTTCTTTGGAAACATCGGCGGCTACTACCAACTCCTCTTTCCCCATTTCTCGAATTTTCTTTGCCACCCCATTGAGTTTATCTATATTTCGTCCGTTTAGCACCACCTTACTACCTTCTTTGGCCAGTTTGAGAGCTATGTCTTCGCCAATCCCAGAACCGGCCCCTGTAACTACGGCGATTTTACCCTCTAGATTAAAAGAAAATTTCATAGAATCTTTCCTCCTTTATTCAATTATATCAAAATACTTTAAACCTCTGCCATTAAGAGATATATTATATGATAACCCGGCAATCTCATATAAGAAAAATCTCTGGATCATCTACTACTTTTATTTATGATTACAAAAACGCAACTTCTAGAATTCATGCAACATGCCTCATACCGACCCCTTTCTTTAAAAGAGCTCATAGAGGCCTTCGGGATCGATTCTGAGGAGAGGTCTGCTTTTAAAAAGCTTATCAAAGAACTGGTTCAAGAGGGAGAAATTGTAGAAACCCGTGAAGGTCGTTATGGCCCTCCAGGTCGAATGAACCTGGTGGTGGGGTATCTTCAAGGGCATCCCAGCGGGTATGGATTTGTCATTCCTAAAGAGAAAGGGGTTCCGGATCTTTATATTCGAGCTCGTAACCTGGCCGGGGCTTTCCATGGGGATTTAGTGGTGGCTCGGGTTGAGCGGCGAGAGCGGAGAGGTCGGGTCGAGGGGAGAGTTATTCGAATACTCAAACGCGGACATCGGGTATTGGTGGGAACCTACGAGGCCCACAAGGGATATGGATTCGTCATCCCTGAAGATCCAAAAATTCCCTACGATGTCCACGTAGAAAAAGAGGACAGTCTGGGTGCTCGGGATGGTCAGATAGTTGTGGTGGAGATAACCGAGTATCCGGAACAGCGTCGGAATCCTATCGGGAAGGTTATCGAAATCCTTGGGGATCGAAATACACCCAGAATTGATGAGGAAATTGTAATTCGTGAGTATGAATTACCGGTGGCCTTTAGCCCGCAGGCCTTAAAGGAAGCCGCTGCAATTCCAGATAGAA
This sequence comes from Candidatus Limnocylindrales bacterium, assembly GCA_035559535.1. NCBI lineage: Bacteria > Bacillati > Chloroflexota > Candidatus Limnocylindria > Candidatus Limnocylindrales > Candidatus Limnocylindrales bacterium. The sequence continues at coordinate 91,106 of DATMBG010000044.1, read as the reverse complement.
TTCCCAGGAAAGAAATTACCCTTCGTAGAGATTTAAGGGATTTATTAACGATGACTATTGACGGGGAAAAAGCCAAGGATTTTGATGATGCCGTTTCCATAGAGATGCTGGATAACGGTCACTATCGCCTGGGAGTTCATATTGCCGACGTCAGTTACTACGTCCGGGAACAAAGCACCATCGACCGGGAGGCATATCAACGCGGGACGAGTGTTTACTTTCCAGACCGGGTGATTCCCATGTTGCCTTCTAAACTCTCCGATGATATGTGCAGTCTGGTCCCCAGAAAATCCCGACTGACGGTGAGTGTTTTCATGGAATTTACTCCCCAGGGAGAGAAGGTTCATTATGATATTTTTGAGAGTGTCATCCGAAGTCGCTATCGATTGACTTATACCCTTGTCCGACAGATCCTTCAGGAGGAGGATCCGAAACTGCTAAAAAAATATCGAAACCTGATTCCTTCTCTCCAGAGGATGCGAGATCTTGCCCAGATCCTCTATGAAAAGCGTATCCGGCGGGGAAGTCTTGATTTTGATTTACCAGAACCCGAAATTATCCTGGACCTTCAGGGGGATATTGAGAATATTGTCAGGGCCGAACGGAATATAGCCCATCGGATCATTGAAGAATTCATGATTGCAGCCAACGAGACGGTGGCCTCTCACATGGCCTGGTTAAACTTTCCTTCCATCTATCGGATCCACGAAAAACCCGACCCGGGAAAACTCGCCGATTTTGAAGAGTTTGTTCGAAGCCTGGGATACAATCTGAAAGGTACTTCCAACATCCATCCACGGACCCTTCAAAAGTTTTTGGAACAGGTGAAGGGTAAGCCCCTTGAAAAGCTGATAAATACGCTACTTTTAAGATCTATGAAGCAGGCCCGCTATTCGGCTACCAATGAAGGCCATTTTGGACTGGCATCGGAATGTTATACCCATTTTACCTCTCCTATCCGAAGATACCCGGACCTTGTGGTTCATCGTATGTTGAAAAAAACCTGGGAAGGAGAAAATTATTCACCGGAGCGATTGGAAGAACTGGAAGCCTTATTGGAAGAGATGGCCCAACACTCTTCCATGCGAGAACGGATAGCCATGGATGCCGAACGGGATATTATAGCCATTAAAAAGGTTAAGTTCATGCAGGATAAACTGGGAGAAATTTACGAAGGTGTTATTTCTGGTGTAACGGCCTATGGACTTTTCGTGGAACTCAAAGATTTTTACGTGGAAGGGCTCGTCCATGTCAGTTCTATGTATGATGATTATTACCATTTTCAGGAAGATAGTTATGCTCTGATCGGGGAACGGACCCATAAGGTTTATCGGCTGGGGGATGAAGTTAAAGTTCAGGTTGTCTCTGTGAATGTGCCCAAACGTCAAATAGACTTTCTTCTGGTAGCGGAGAAGCAAAAACCGACGAAATCTGACCAGGAAACTCTCAAAGCCCTGCCAAGAAAACGGAAGGGCCGTAGAATTGAGAAAATTATACCCCTTGAGGATTTGCTACCGTAATGGGAACCTTGCATCATTTAAATGGCATGTGGGTTACTGTCGAAGGTCTTAATACCTACTACCTGACCCGGGGATCGGGTAAACCCGTTATTCTTATCCATGGCTTATCTGCCCACTCTTTTTCCTGGCGGAAAAACTTAGATCCTTTAGCCAAGTTCTTTCACGTCTATGCTCTGGATTTAAAAGGCCTGGGTTTCTCCGATAAGCCCTTAAAAAGTGATTATTCTCCAGAAGGGATGGCCACTTTTGTTATCCGATTTATGGATACTTTGGGAATCCCGGAGGCAGCCCTTATCGGAAGTTCTATGGGCGGCATGATCAGCCTGACGGCAGCTCTTAAGTATCCTTCTCGGGTTACCCAACTGGTTTTGGTGGCAAGTACCGGGTATCCTCTCCCCTCCAAACTTCTCAGGAAGCTCTTAGAAACTCCTGTTCTGGGAGAGATTTTGATCAAGTTTGCCGGAAAAAAGGACCTGGAGCGCGGTCTTCGAAATTGTTATTATGATTCAACCCAAATTACTCCAGAAGTTGTAGAAGGGTATTACCTGCCCTATACCCGGGATCGAAACCTCAGACCACAACTTTTGATGGCTCGAAGGTTTGGGTTCCACCGGCCCTCTCCCCTGGAAAATTTATATAACCAGATTCAGATTCCCACCCTTCTCATTTGGGGTCGGGAAGATCGGATTGTTCCAGTACAGCATGCTTATCGATTTCATCGGGAGATTAAAACCTCTCAACTGGTTATTCTGGAAAAGACCGGGCATGCCCCCCAGGAAGAGAATGCCGAGGAGTTTAATAGAATAGTAATAGATTTTTTACTCTCGTCGGGTGTTCGTTAGCCGAGGTACGGACCATGTTAGTTGAAAAAGTTACCATTATTGGAGTTGGCTTGTTAGGAGGTTCTCTGGCTGCTTCCTTGAAGCGCACGGGCTGCGCCGGTGAAATCACCGGCGTGGATACCCCGGAAGTCTTAGCAAAGGCTTTAGAGATGGGAATTATAGATAAAACCTATCAAAGCCCCGAAGAGGGGGTTCGAGGAGCCGATATGGTCGTTTTGGCGACCCCTATCTCTGCTATTCTAACCCTTATTCCTCGCCTTGCCTCTCATTTTAAACCGGGGGCCCTGGTAACCGATGTGGGAAGTACTAAGGTCGAGATTATCAAAACGGCTCAAAAATATCTTCCTGAAACCGTCTGCTTTATAGGCGGTCATCCCATGACCGGTTCTGAGCGGAGTGGGGTTACTTCGGCAGATTCCTTCCTTTTTGAAAACGCGGTGTATGTACTGACTCCCCTGCAAACCCATCATCAACAAATACCTGCGCCTGAAAGCCTGTCGGAACCTTCTTTGCCGGAGTTTACGATTCTTTGCAAGATTGTTAAAAAAATCGGAGGACGTGTTTTGGTACTGGATCCTGTAAGCCATGATGAAATTGTCGCCGCGGTGAGTCACCTTCCATACCTTTTATCGGTATCCTTGGTCAATTTAATTGCCGATTTGCAGGCAAAGCATCCGGATTTACTCCAACTAGCGGCAGGGGGATTCCGAGATCTGACCCGGGTCGCTTCGGGTTCTCCTAAAATGTGGGTGGATATTTGTCAATCCAATAAATCTCAGATCCTGCCACTTCTAGACCTTCTTATCCAAAATCTTCAAACCCTCAAAAACCTTATTTCCGAAGAAAGTGTTCTTTCTAAACTTGAAAGGGCGCGACAGGTTCGCAATACCATTCCTTACAGCAATAAAGGACTTTTGGAACCTCTCCATGAGATACGTTTGGTGGCCAAGGATGAACCCGGCGTCCTGGCCACCTTAACCCGGGTCATTGCAGAAGCGGGAATCAATATCAGTGATATGGAAATTCTCAAAATCCGGGAGGGGGAAGGCGGAACTATACGACTCGCTTTCCGATTAAGGTCGGACGCCTTACAAGCCGTAGAGTTATTGAAACACGCGGGTTTTAATGCAAGACTCCAGGATTAAATTTTAAGCGTCTGGCCCCCTTCAGAGGTTATCTGAATTTTAAACCTTCAAATTTATGCTGATCCTGCCCTCCAGAATGGCAAACTACACAAGAGGCCTGGCCGTGCTCTTCAAAATCAGACACGAGGGCATAGGTTAATCCTTTATCGGACCAGGTAAGGACTTTCCAACCGTTAATCACATCAAAATGGAACAAAAGTCCTTGCCAGGGAATTTTCTCCCCCCCGGCAGGTTGTGCAATAGTTTCCGAAGTAACAACTAAAGAAATGGGACGATTGTGCAAACGATAGACCACATGGGCTGCATAATCTTGCTTGAAACCAATCAGTCGGGCACCGACGATTTCATAAGGCTTGGACTGATTCAAATCTTCAGGATAATTAGGTAATTTCAGGTTAAAAGGTAATTTACCGGCAAACCACGTGGAAATTTCTTCTGGAGAGCTACTGATCACTTCCAATGGAAGTTGATTACGGGTATATCGCTGGTGAGTATCCACCGCAACGAGAGCAAATTCAGAAGGTCGTACCAACGGGATATGGGTTGGACGAGCAATAAACCAGGCCAGTATCAGGCCCAGAACAACCACGATAGCCACAAAGACTCTCCGGGTACGAGAGGAAAATCTTTTCGAAATGGGTTGATGATTTTGCAGGATCTGCTCAATCTTCTCCCTTAACCCTTCTGGTGTAGAATATAAAGGACGTGCCTGATGAATTGCCAAAATCAGTCGGCGTTCATACTCTAAAGCTGCCCAGCAACTGGCACAGGCGTTGATGTGCGCTTCAAACAGACGTTGTTCGTCTCCCTGTAATTCGTTATCCAGGTAAAGTGGAATTTGATAAATAACGTGTTCGTTCACAGCTCTCCTACTTCCCACAAAGATCCATCGGCCTATTTGTTCAACCGACGGCGTAATTCAGCTCTGGCACGATTGATACGTGACATGACCGTTCCAACCGGACAACCTAAAATCTCAGCTATCTGGCTATAACTGAATCCCTCCATACAACGCAAGACAATGACCTCACGAAAGGCCTCAGGTAAACTTTCCAAAGCGATTCGAATATTTTCCCGTAGTAGTCCTTGCTCAAATATTGTATCCGGGCGCTGTTGATTTTTGGCCGTCCATTCACTCTCTGATTCCAGACCCTCTATATCTATTCCAAGAAGCAATTCTGACCCCTGAGCACGCCGCCGTTGATTGATCCAAATATTACGCAGGATCGTGAATAACCAGGCTTTTAGATCCCCGGTGGGCATGGAGCGACGTGCTCCCTTGATGGCTCGTAAATACGTTTCCTGTACTAAATCTTCAGCCTCCACCGGGTTTCGTGCTAAGGACATGGCATAACCATAGAGTGCCTCCACATACTCAAGAATGGCTTGCTCGATGCTTTTCTGCCCCTCCTTGTCCTCACCCTGCCCGATCATTATCGTCCTTTTCGCGGTGCTTTGAGAACCTATTCCGATACGGGTGCTTGATGAAGCATGGCAATGAGTACAACTTTATGCTCCTTCTACCATTCCGGTTAAATATGAGAACTCGCATTAACCAGATTTGATAGATATCTGTCTTAAAGTAAAGACTGCTAAACTTAATATTGAATCATTCATTCAATGAAACAAGCCTCAAGGCCAGTCCGCAAATAAAAAATTTATTAACTCTTCCTTTTTATAAGCCTTTTTATAAGGAATCACAATCTAGCAGGGCAAGTTATTCCCCAGGATAAAAAATTTTTTTATTAAGGAATAAAAAAACCGATAGGACGGTGATAACTTAAAAGTAAGAATTACAGAAATAAATTAAATAAAAAAACGGATGGTAAAACTAATATAATCTAACCGTACCGGTCCTGCAAGCCTAAGTATGAAGAAGTATTATACCATGAGAAAACCCCCTCTCCCAAGGACCATACCGGTGGTTATCGCGGCTACGGTGATGGGTTTGGGATTTTTTGTAACTTACCCAGCAAGCTTCCTATTATTTTCTACCTATGCAGCCACCCCTGAGCCAGTCAGAAAGTTTCAGATGGAATTCCCTCTGGGTATTCCAGAAGACCTCTGGGAGTTGTTTATTCCAGAAGATAATCCTCTGACCGAAGCCAAAGTTGCCTTGGGAAAAGCTCTTTATTTTGATAAGCGATTATCTGTGGATCGAACTGTGAGTTGCGGGACCTGTCACGATCCTAAAGCCGCTTTCACAGATGGAAAACCTGTGTCTGAAGGGGTTGGTGGAAAAAAAGGCACACGCAATGCCCCAACCATTTTAAATGCCCTATTTAACCCTGAGCAATTCCGGGATGGAAGGGCGAAATCTTTAGAAGATCAGATTAAACAGCCTCTCATCAATCCCGTTGAAATGGCTATGCCATCCTATGAGGCTGTAGTCGATGTGGTCCAACAAATCCCTTCTTATCGGGAGCAATTTCAACTGGTCTTCAAAAGCCCGGTCACAATTGATCTTATTGCAAAAGCTATTGCAGCCTTTGAGCGTACCCAGCTTTCAGGGGATTCACCCTTTGACCGATTTATCGATGGAGATAAAACAGCTATTAGTGAAGCAGCTCGACGAGGTTGGGAATTATTCCAGAAAAAAGCCCGTTGCCATATCTGTCACGAGTTCAAAGATTCTTCCCCTTTCTTCACCGACTTCAAGTATCATAACATCGGTATCGGCAGGAAAGCCACCCCAAACTTCGAGTACCTGGTCCAACAAGTTCGGGTATTGGCCGAAAGTGGACAATTAACCGAAGAAAAACTGAACCGATTATCTCTTACAGAAGGATTTTCTGAACTGGGTCGATTTTTAGTTACCCATCAACCTCAGGATCTGGGAGCTTTCAAGACCCCGTCCCTACGTGATATCGAGTTAACAGCCCCTTACATGCACAATGGAGGTCTTAAGACCTTACGGGAAGTTATTGATTTCTACAATAAAGGAGGCGAACCCAATTCCAATTTAGATAAGGATATTGTCAGGCTCGATCTCAGCGATCAAGAAATAAGCGATCTAGAGGCGTTTTTAAAAACGTTAACGAGCGACCGGGTGCGAAGGCTGACTCGGGGAGAGGAAACCTTGGTCGATACGCCCCACAAATAAAACTCATAGATGGCTTCAGGGGTAGACAGATGAAAAGAACTCTACAACCCATACTATTAAAGCAGAGCCTGGAAACAAAGTAAGGGAGGGGAGCAAAAATGCCAGGGTTTCTATAAAATGGCAGGGCTAAAGAAAAATTCCTTGACGCTTTATAGAAATTTGATAGACTTTAAGGTGGAATTTAAAGAGGTTGTAAATTATTTATGGTAAAAGTGACCATTTATACAAAGAAGGATTGTTGTCTTTGTGAGACGGCTAAGGAAGTTATCAAAAAAGTTCAAGCCGATTATCCCACAATGGAAATTTATGAAGTGGATGTAACCTCCGATACAGATTTGTATCAAAGATTTCAATATGAAATTCCCGTAGTTTTCATTGAAAACGAAAAAGCTTTTAGATATAAGGTGAGTGAAAAGCTTTTACGTAAAAAATTGAATCGAATTCTGCAAAGGGGAGTCTGAGTATGGGTGGAGAGATTTCCGTACTGGCCGCTTTTATAGGCGGGCTGATTTCTTTTATATCTCCTTGCGTTCTCCCATTAGTTCCGGCCTATATAGCGTTTACCTCAGGAGTTTCCATAGATGAAATGCGAAACTCCAGGGACCGTAAAAAGATCTTAAAAAAAACAGTTATTAGCTCCTTTACCTTTGTTTTCGGCTTTTCCCTTGTATTCATTTTATTAGGTGCTACCGCCACGGCCCTTGGGCAGCTTGTTTTTTCCCAAATGAACATTTTGAGCAAAATAGCCGGTCTTATCGTGATTGTTTTTGGATTGCATTTGATAGGCTTATTTAAATTAAAATTCTTAAATTATGAGAAAAGATTTCATCCAACGGGTAGAAAAAGACCCCGGCTTGTACGTTCCTTTTTATTGGGATTGGCCTTTGCTTTTGGTTGGACACCTTGCATTGGTCCCATCTTAGGAACTATTTTGTTTTTAGCCGGAGGGCAAGAAACAGTATTAAAGGGGATTGTTCTTCTTTCTGTCTATTCCCTGGGACTTGGACTCCCCTTTATTTTGACGGCTATAGGAACCAGTGCTTTCATGGATTTTTTCAATAAGATTAAGCGGTATTTTACGGTGGTAGAGGTGTTTAGTGGAAGCTTTTTAATCCTCGTAGGATATCTCATCTTTACCAATCAATTCACTCTGTTGGCCAGTAAACTGGCAGAATGGTTTCCCTGGTTGTTAAAACTGGGCTAAAGGTATTGGCCACAAAGACATTGAGACCCTAAGGCTTACTAAAATTTGTGGTAAGCGCTTTTTTAAACTTCATGTCTTGGTGGCTGAATGGTTCATGAAAAAGAAAAAATTAAAATTTGTAATCGGAGGTAGTGTGATCGCCCTGGCTATTACCTATATGGTCTTTGCAGGCGCCCGTAATAACATGGTTTACTATATGACGGTGGATGAGTTGATGGCTAAAGGTAAGTCTTTCCATGGGGAAGGCGTTCGAGTGGCCGGTAAGGTAGTTCCGGCATCCATTGTCAAGGGCCCGCAACCCACAGAGGTAAAATTTAACGTCAAAGACAAGGATGGAACCGGTATACTCCCCGTCTATTACAAAGGAATCATACCGGATATGTTCAAAGATGACGCAGATGTCATCATAGAAGGTCGCTATGATGCCGATGGCACTTTTCACGCAAAAACCCTCATGACGGCTTGTCCTTCCAAATATGTGCCTGAGGATAAGCAGCAGTATATATCCAAAGAACAATTAAAGTCTTATTAGGAGAAGTCAGAAGTCAGAAGGAAAGTTCTGAATTCTAACTTTTAACTCCTGCTATTCATGGCCGATATAGGATATATTACCTTATGGATCGCCTTCGGGCTTTGTATATATGTGCCGGTGATTTCTGTTCTGGGGGCTCGCACCCGGAGAAATCATTTTATATTAAGTGCCGAAAAGGGTATTCAGGCCGCTTTTGGGGTTTTAACCCTGGCGTCGTTTTGTTTAATCTATTCTCTAATCACCGACAATTTTCAACTCCGGTATGTCGCAGAACATTCTAATCGCGCCATGCCGCTCTTTTATAAAATAACTGCCTGGTGGGGTGGACAGGAGGGTTCTCTCTTATTCTGGGTTTGGATCTTATCGGTATTTTCGGCCATTGTGGTGGCCCAAAATCGTTATAAGAATCGGGAACTTATGCCGTACGTGTATTCGGTTCTGATGTCAACGGCCCTATTCTTTTTAGTTCTGATCCTTTTTGCTGCAAATCCCTTTGCAGTACTACCTCCCTCCAGGGTTCCTGCAGATGGGGCCGGGTTAAATCCACTCCTTCAAAATCCCTACATGATCATTCATCCTCCTAACCTGTATTTGGGATATGTCGGATTTACAGTACCCTTTGCTTTTGCCATTGCAGCCCTTATCACAGGACGATTGGATAGTACCTGGATCAAGAGTACACGTCGGTGGACCATCTTCCCCTGGTACTTCCTGGGTGTAGGTATTCTGCTGGGGGCTCATTGGGCCTATCTTGAACTGGGATGGGGGGGTTATTGGGCCTGGGATCCGGTAGAAAATGCCTCACTTATGCCCTGGTTGACGGGAACAGCCTTCCTCCATTCGGTCATGATCCAGGAAAAGAAAGATATGCTGAAGGTCTGGAACGTTTCACTGATTATTTTGACCTTCATGCTTTCCATCTTTGGAACTTTTTTAACTCGAAGTGGGGTGGTTTCCTCTGTACACGCCTTTGCCCAATCTTCCCTTGGATATTACTTTTTGGTTTTTTTAACCCTTGTCCTGGTCTTTTCCGTTTTCTGGATTGTTAAACGGTGGGAATTGTTAAAGAGCAGAAATGAATTGGACTCTTTTATCTCTCGGGAAAGTATTTTCCTGCTCAATAATCTGATCTTCGTAGGAATCGCCTTCACCGTACTGTGGGGAACCATGTTTCCAACTCTCTCTGAAGCCATCCAGGGAACCCGAATAACTGTTGGGCCTCCCTTTTTCAATCAAGTTAACGTCCCAATCGGACTTTTAATGCTCCTTTTAACCGGCATAGGCCCCTTGATTCCCTGGCGTAAGGCCTCCTGGCAACATTTAAAGCGAAGCTTTATGTATCCTACCTTCGGAGCCTTGCTGGGTGGTGTCCTTTTGTTTCTATCAGGAGTCCACCACCTCAAGGCCCTACTCGCTTTTGTTATCGCCATGTTTGTAGCCGGGACCATCCTCCTCGAGTATATCCGGGGTACTCTGGCCAGGCGAGAAATGACCGGAGAAGATTATTTGACCGCTTTTTTCACCTTAATTTCTAAAAATCGCAGGCGCTATGGGGGCTATATTGTCCATCTCGGCATTGTATTGATCTTTGTGGGTATTGCAGGTTCTTCCGCTTTCCAGATAGAAAAGGAAGTGGTCATGAAACCAGGAGAATCTGCGATTATCGGGGATTACCGAATTAAATACCAGGGAATTTCCTTTAAAAGTGATCCCAATAAAACCGTTGCCTCTGCCGATCTCCTCGTTTATCGCCAGGGAGAGAAAATTTCCGGTCTGGTTCCCGAAAAACATCGTTATCTGCGGGGCGATCAAATGGTTACCACCGAGGTAGCCATCTATTCAACCCTGAAGGAAGACCTTTATACGGTTCTCGGAGCCATCGAGGAAGATAATACGGCGGTGTTTAAATTCATAATTAACCCTATGGTTCTCTGGATCTGGGTCGGCGGGTTTCTCTTTATGACGCTGGGAACCTTTGTTATTACCCTTCCAACCCTGGAAGAGCTTAAAGAACGTGAACGTGCCATGCAACCGGAATGGAGGGTAGGATCAAAAGTATGGAGTCGAGCTTAGTGGTCATGCTGTAAATACCTACTCCCAGAGGATGAATGCCCTGTGGCGGCAGGTTTTAGACCTGCCAAAATTTTTTAAACTAGACTCAAGTTAAACTTTTAACAGGATATAAAATAACATGTTAAGTGCCTTTATTGTAATTCTTCTTTCGGTGGGGGTTATTTGTTATGTGACCTATCCCTTGATTTTTAAACGGGAAGAAAAACCTTCCTGGATCGATTCATCTTCCACGACCAGTTATTCCCTTCGAGAGCTCCAACGTAAAAAAGAAAATCTCTATTTAGCCATTAAAGAACTCGATTTTGATTATAAAATGGGTAAATTATCAGAAGGGGATTATCAACAACTCCGGCAGCAACTGAAGGTCGATGCAACCCTTGTCCTCCAACAAATCGATGAGCTGGAGAAAAATCAATACGGCGAAAGCCTGGAAGATCAAATCGAGAAGGAAATCCTGGCTTTTCGCAAAAAGAAAAAGGCTCGAAGTCAAATCCATGCTTCTTCAGGGACATTGGAAGTAAAATGTCCTAATTGCCATAAATTACTGGCCGCTCAAGATAAATTCTGTTCAGAATGTGGAACCCGTGTTCAATTTAGTTGCCAGAGTTGTGGGCAAACTTATATGGCTACTTATAAGTTTTGTCCCAATTGTGGAAACAAGTTAGTTTCAAGTTTATAAAAGGGGAGGAGTTCTTAGAGAATTGAAAAAATTCATTTATCTTGGATATTTTGGACTCTACATCTGGTTAGCTCTTTTTTCACTTACGGGTGTTCAAGCCGCAGAATCGAAAACTACAACCAGCGATGAAACCATCACGGTATCCGGACAACATGTAGTGCTGCGTATTCTGGGAGACATGATTCGGATCACCGAGGTTCTTATCCTGGATAATAGAAGTGAAGCAACTCTGGTGAGTACTGGAGGAAGCAAGGTATTAAGTTTTAACCTTCCAGAGGGTTTCTTTGCACCTCAATTTCTCGAAGAAATGGCCGATGCAGTATCGGTCACCGATCGAGGATTTGATTATAATAAACCGGTAGCTCCAGGTGAGTTAAAGTTGGCCGTATCTTACCATGTGAAGATTTCATCTTTCCCTTATACCCTCTCGATCAGAATCAGTTATCCTACCAAACTTCTGGATGTTTTTATAGCAGATTCGGATACCCAGGTAGAAAGTCCCCAATTGGTTGCGCAACCTCCTGTGCAAATGGGAGATCAGCTATTTCGTCGATATGCCGGAGAAAATTTTGATAAAGGGGTCGTTATTCCGGTTAAGTTAATTCCGGGAAGTGGAAAAGGGCAACCGGGTTCCGGACTTCCCGACTCAAATGCTAGCAGAATAGTCCCATTACCTCCCGAGGAACAACAGGATAATCAGCGTCAGAGCTTGATCGTTTCGGTCCTTGTAAGTATTCTGATAGTAGGTGGGATTTTATCGGTATATGTTAAAAACCGATTGGGCAAAAATAAGAGAAAATCAGGATCTCCCAGGAATCCCAGGCTTTCTTTAAAACAAGAGCGGGAAGAATTGATCAGGATTATTGCAGAGCTGGATGATCGGTTTGAGGCCGGAGATATAGCCGAGGAGAATTATCATAAGGAGCGGGCCCGCAAGAAGAAAAAGCTCATTGAATTGACCCGTACCTTATTAGAAATGGAGAAGTAGGGGCACATTGGTTTATATCCAGAACCTGACCAAATCCTTTGGAAATTTTAAGGCTTTAAAAGGAATAAACTTAAAGCTGGAGAAAGGCCAATTTCTTACCATTTTTGGACCCAACGGAGCCGGCAAAACCACCCTTATCAAAATCCTCTCCACACTCATGAAACCTACCTCCGGAGTGATAAAAATCGCAGGCTTAGATCCCCGGGAAGATGGGGAGTCCGTTCGAAAACAAATAGGAGTAATCTCCCATAGTACCTACCTTTATCCGAATCTGACGGCCTATGAAAACTTAAAGTTCTATGGGAAGATGTATGACCTTCAAAATCTGCCGACAACCATCGAGCGGGTTCTGGAAGATGTAGGCTTAAAGGACCGTATGCACGATCTGGTAAGAACTTACTCCCGAGGCATGCAGCAGCGGTTATCCATTGCTAGGGCCATTCTCCATGATCCCGCCGTGATGTTTCTGGATGAACCTTACACCGGATTAGATCTCCATGCCGCTGAGATGCTCCGCGATCTCTTGCAGACCGTTCACACCCGGGAAAGGACCGTTATCATGACTACCCATAGTATCTCTCAAGGACTCGAAGTATCGGATATGGTGGGTATTCTGGTCAGGGGAAAATTGGTTTATCTAGAACCGATTCAGAAAATAGATACCCAGGATTTCGGGAAAACCTACTTTTACTGGGTTGAACAAGCTCGATAACGGAAGGTGATGAAAGGGTGAGGGGGTGGGAGTGTGGAAGTAGGGGAGTGAAAGTATGTGAAGGTATAGGAGAATTTACCTTCATACTTCCATACTCCCATACTCCCGCACCCTCACACTCCCATAGCTCTTTAGGAATAAAATTTTCATGGGTTTCTTTCAGAAGGTTTGGTTCATTACCTGGAAAGATGTAAAGGCTGAGTGGCGAACCCGGGAGATCTTTTCTTCCACGTTTATCTTTACGCTGTTGGTTATCGTTATCTTTAACTTCGCCCTCGACCCGGGTGCAGATCCTCAGACGACTCTTCCAGGAGCGTTATGGATTGCCTTCACCTTTGCAGGAGTACTTGGATTAAATCGGTCTTTTATCCTGGAGCGAGAAAATGAAGCTTTCCAGGGATTACTTCTGTGCCCAGTTGACCGGGGTGTTATCTATCTGGGTAAAATGTTGGGAAGCCTTTTATTCATGAGTGTTGTGGAGCTGATAGCGCTTCCTATCTTTATGGTTTTTTTCAATCTGAACCTGTTGAGCTTGCTTCCCGGGCTAGGTCTGGTTATTTTACTGAGCACCCTTGGATTCATTTCGGTAGGGACCTTATTTTCAGCTATGTCTATTCATACCAAAACCCGAGAGGTGATGCTTCCGGTCTTACTGTTTCCTGTGGTAGTTCCTGTTATAATCGGAGCGGTTAAGGCAACAGACCGAATTTTAGCTCAGAAACCTCTATCCGACATCACCTCCTGGCTCCATTTATTGATAGCCTTTGATATCATTTTTTTAGTAGCTTCTTTTCTTACTTTCGAGTTTGTTGTAGAGGAGTAAGTAAATGAAATCAACGCCTCGATATACGCCGGTGGATCTCCTGGGTTGGGCGACCTTTCTTACCATGACGGTGGGTCTTTATCTCATTTTTATGTATGCCCCAACCGAACAGAAAATGGGAATCGTTCAGCGTATTTTTTACTTTCATTTGCCGTCGGCTTGGACTTCTTTTCTAGCTTTTTTTGTGGTGGCCGTTTCAAGTTCCCTCTATCTCTGGCGACGGGAACGGAAATGGGACCGTATTGCTTATGCTTCCGCAGAAATTGGGGTTGTTTTCTGCTCTCTGGTTTTATTAACCGGTCCCATTTGGGCGAGACCGGTCTGGAATGTCTGGTGGACCTGGGATCCCCGGTTAACTACCACCCTTATCCTCTGGCTGATGTATGTGGCCTATTTGATGTTACGTTCGAGCAGCGAGAGTTCCAAGACCTCTCGATTTACCGCCGTATTTGGAATTCTGGCTTTTCTGGATGTACCCTTGGTCTATATGTCTACCCGCTGGTGGCGGACGATTCATCCCAAACCGGTGATTGGAGGGGAACCCGGGTCCTCCGGTTTAGCTCTTGAGATGGCTTTAACCTTAATGGTTTGCCTGTTAGCTTTTACACTGTTTTATATTTACCTCATGGCTCAAAGGATCTCCCTGGAGAAGCTCAAGGATGAAATCGAAGAAATTAAACAAAACGTTGAGACCCTCAAGGAGAGATCTAACTGAGAAGAAGGAGCAATGGATAAATTTCCTTTTCTTTTTGCAGGATATACCGTGGTTTGGGTTGTCTTATTTGGGTATGTGTATAGCCTGGCTCGAAGGCAGAAAAAACTGTGGGAAGAACTTCGATCTCTAAAAGAGAACCTTCCAGAAGAGGAGGACTAACCGGGAGGGGTTTTTTAACGAATCTCCAACTCTGAGATCCTCCCCAGGGCGAGGAGTTCATCGGAGAAATGGGAAATTTGTCGTTCCTCGAGTAATCGCATTTCGATCTGAACATTTAAAAGTCCATTGGGATTCCTGTTAATTTTCAAGGTATTGATATGAATCTTATGCTTACGCAGGATTTCCTCTACCTTCGGTATCAAGTTGGGACGGTCTTCTGCGGTGAAGATTAAAATTTTGTTTCCTTTACTTCCGAATAAATCCTTTTCCACTCTGCTCATGGCACTCAGGGCAATAATTATAATGACCGTAGCAATGGAACCCCCGAAATAAAATCCACTTCCAATGGCCAGGCCTATTCCGGCCATAGTCCAGAGACTCGTAGCGGTTGTCAATCCTTTAACAGAGACTCCCAATCTGAGGATGGCTCCTGCCCCCAGAAAACCTATACCACTCACGACCTGGGCCGCAATCCGGGCCGGATCTGGATAAGGAGGCCCGTTCACATAGGCGGTATGGGCGACGTGGATGGAAACCATCATAGCCAGAGTAGAACCCAAACATAAAATCATATGGGTTCGAAACCCGGCAGGTTGATGGCGTCGCTCTCTTTCTAAGCCTACAATTCCACCGAGAATAGCTGCTAAAATCAACCTGAGAACGATTTCCGCATGGGAAGGCAAGGTTATCAGGCAGTGGGCAATAGGTAATGGCCTTTAAGGCTTCGGTCCATTACCCACCGCTCATTGCTTATTCAGTTTAAGGGGTGATTCTTTCCATAAGCCTGGGGAAGGGAATGGTTTCTCTGACGTGATGTAATCCACAGATCCAGGCGACCGTTCGTTCAATTCCAAGTCCAAATCCAGCATGGGGGACCGATCCATAACGGCGTAAATCCAAGTACCATTTAAAAGCTTCCATGGGAAGGTTATGCTCTCGAATCTTTTGCTCCAACGTTTTCAGATCATCTTCCCGCTGCCCTCCACCGATGATCTCTCCATAGCCTTCCGGTGCCAAGACATCTACACACAGAGCCAGTCTCGGATCTTGCGGATCTGCTTTCATATAAAACGCCTTACATTGAAGAGGGTATCGATGGACCAGGACGGGTTTTTCAAATTCCTTGGATAGCACCGTTTCTTCATCTCCTCCAAAATCATCCCCCCAGGTCATAGCCATACCTTTTTTATTTAAAATCTCAACAGCTTCCGTATAGGTAATCCTCGGGAAGGGTTTCTCGATTTTTTCCAGCGCAGAAATATCTCGCTCCAGGGTTTCCAACTCCCGTCGTTTATTTTTAAGAACCTGTTTGACAATATGTTCAAGCAAACTTTCTGCCAGATCCATATCATCATTGAGATCGTAATAGGCCATTTCCGGCTCTACCATCCAGAACTCTGTAAGATGCCGTCGGGTTTTGGATTTTTCTGCACGGAATGTGGGGCCGAAACAGTACACCCGGCCAAATGCCATGGCAGCAGCTTCCATATAGAGTTGTCCACTCTGCGTCAGGTAAGCCTTTTCTCCGAAATAATCCGTCTCAAATAAGGTGGTCGTCCCCTCACAGGCGGCCGGGGTAAAAATGGGCGCATCAATCAGGATAAATCCGTTATCATCCAGATAGGATCGACAAGCCTTAATAATCTCACTTCGGATTCGCAGAATCGCATGTTGCCGGGTGGAACGAAGCCATAAATGCCGATGTTCCATCAGAAAAGCGACCCCATGCTCCTTGGGGGTGATGGGATAGTCCTCCGCCATCTGAACAACCTTTAAGTCCTTTACCCCTATCTCATAACCGATGGGGGATCGTTTATCCGCCCGGACCACTCCCTGGATAATGATGGAGGACTCCTGGGTAATTTTATCTGCTAAATTGAATATTTCTTCCGGAACATCCCCCTTAAAGACAACACACTGGATAATTCCGGTTCCATCCCTTAACTGTAAAAAGTGGAGTTTTCCGCTCGAACGCTTATTATAAAGCCATCCCTTGAGGATTACTTCTTGACCTTCGTATTTGGCAATATCTGAAACGTAAACATGTTCCATAGGATTGAATCCTTAATCTAAAAACCAAACATTCCCATGAATATAAAAGGCTGAAAAGCCGGTTCTTATGTAATAAAATATAATACCTCCTGGAACCTATAAACCACCCTAAGCAAGTAAAAAAACAAATTCTAAAAAATAGAGGTCAGCTTAGAGTTTTGTTAAAATCGAGGTTTCTCCTTGACTCGGAGAGGCATTTTATACTAAGAGTTTAAAAGAACTTTATTTGTTAGACAACATTTTTTCATGGTTTCTATGGAAAAACTTACCAAAGTTTCACATCCGTTGGTTGAACATTCCTTGACGATCTTACGAAATAAACACACGACTACGACCGAGTTTCGTCGGCATGCCAGCATCATCTCAAAGATTCTGTTGGTTGAGGCGACAAAACAATTGAAAGTAATCCCGGAACCTATAGAGACGCCGCTGGCTCCTATGGAGGGGAAAAAGCTTCAGGAAGAGGTGGTGGTTGTGCCCGTACTTCGAGCGGGTCTTGCCATGCTTTTTGCCATTCAAGACTTTCTGCCGGCCATGTTAGTAGGATTCATGGGGCTTGAACGCGATGAGAAGACAGCCCAGGCACGGGAATATTACCAGAAACTTCCCAAACTCTTTGCGTCGCATCAGGTGATCGTGTTGGATCCGATGCTGGCTACGGGAGGGTCGCTTGATGAAACAGTAGCTGTCCTTAAAGAGAAAGGAGCCCGGCAAATCACCTTGGTTTGTATTGTAGCAGCCCGGGAAGGAATTGATCGTATCCAAAAGCACTATCCAGATGTATCTATTGTAACGGCAGCCATTGATGATCACCTCAATGCCCAGAAGTTTATCGTACCGGGTTTGGGTGATTTTGGGGATCGATACTTCGGAACTTGAAAGGAAAAAAATGCGTAGGGAACAAGGTTGATTACAAGGCCCTGTTACAGGGAGCTATCGAAGAAGTCCGGCAAGGACGGGCGGAGGGGGGAGTATACCCTTCGGGGCTGCCCTCTTTGATAACCAGGGAAGGCCTCTTGGATAGGGATCTGGCCGCCGGGTGCACTTTCATTTTTCGTTTGATTTTCAATTGACAAAGCCATTTTCATCTTGTAATTTATTCCTGTGAGTTTTAGATTAAAGATAGATATGGTGCGGGAATAGCTCAGCTGGTAGAGCATCGCCTTGCCAAGGCGAGTGTCGCGGGTTCGAATCCCGTTTCCCGCTCCATTTTTTTTGCTCTTTTTGATTTCGGCGGGATAGCCAAGTGGTCTAAGGCGACGGTCTGCAAAACCGTTATTCACGGGTTCAAATCCCGTTCCCGCCTTAAATAGTACCGGATGATGGGTAAAAGCCTTTCAGTCGGTACTTTACTTCCCTTGCCGGGGTGGCGGAATTGGTAGACGCAGGGGACTTAAAATCCCCCGGGCCTAAAACCCGTGCCGGTTCGAGTCCGGCCCTCGGCATCTCTTGTCTTTAGCTTTCTTTTATCCTCCAAAACAGCATTTTTTGTCTTGACAGTTTTGAATTGTATCTTATTATAAAATTGCGTTCCTTAGAAGTTGTTCTACAAAAATCGGTTTCTTTTGACCAATTAATCCTAATTAATTCCGGGTCCTAACCTAATAAAAGAAAGTTTAGGAAGTTGAAGTGGGTTTTCTAGCCAGATGATGTAAATCCTTTCTAAGAAAGGAGGTGGATCATAGCACAAATTTCTTTTGAAGGGTAAAGAGTCAAGGTATCTTTCGGGTAAGATGCTACATACTCTATCAGATAAGGGTGAAAGCAAGGTTATGATCCTGCAAAGGTCGGGGTTCATAGTCCTTAATCTGAAGAAGGAGGGATTATGAGTATGGTAAAACGGTTATGGGTTATATTAGTGGTAGCATGGGTGTTATTACCTAGTTTGGTGTATGGGAGTGAAGAGCTTATCAAGATGTCCCAGGATGAAAAGCAATGGGTAATGCCGGCCAGAGACTATGCCAACACCCGTTTCAGTCCCCTGAAGCAGATTACCACTGAAAACGTTAAAAATCTAAGGGTTGCCTGGACATTTTCCACAGGGGTCTTAAGAGGACATGAAGGTGCCCCGCTGGTCATTGGGGATACCATGTATGTTCACACCGCTTTTCCAAATCATGTCTATGCTCTGGACTTAACCAAGGAAGGAGCGCCCATCAAATGGAAATATACTCCGACTCAAGACCCGGCGGTAATCCCGATTGCCTGCTGTGATGTTGTAAATCGGGGGCTAGCCTATGGGCACGGGATGATTTTCTTGAATACCCTCGATGCGACTACGGTGGCTCTGGATGCAAAGACCGGAAAGGAGATTTGGCGGGTCCAGCAGGGTGATTTCAAGAAAGGAATGACGATGACCGGAGCTCCCCTCGTCATTAAGAACGTCGTCATTAGCGGGATCAGCGGAGGTGAATTTGGAGTCCGTGGTTTTGTAACCGCCAATGATGTGGCTACCGGTCGACAGGTTTGGCGTGCTTACAGCGCAGGTCCCGATTCTGATGTGTTGATCGGTCCCGATTTTGTTGCCCCTTATCCAGATCATCAAGGTAAAGATCTGGGTGTAACAACCTGGCAAGGGGATGAGTGGAAACGGGGAGGCGGTACCACCTGGGGTTGGTATTCCTATGATCCCGAGTTGAACCTTTTATACTACAGCACCGGGAATCCTGGGACCTGGAATCCGGATCAGCGACCGGGTGATAACAAGTGGTCCATGACGATTTTCGCCCGCAATCCAGATACCGGTATGGCCAAATGGGCTTATCAGATGACCCCCCATGATGCCTGGGATTATGATGGAGTAAACGAAAATATCCTTGCCGATCTTAAAATCGGGGATAAGACCGTTAAGGCGCTGATGCATTTTGATCGTAATGGATTTGGATATACCATTGATCGTACCAACGGTAAACTGATTGTAGCAAAACCCTATGGACCGGTTAACTGGGCCAAAGGTATAGACTTGAATACCGGTCGACCTATCGAAGATCCTGCTAAGAGGACCAGCTCGAAAGGCAATACCAAGGATATCTGTCCTGCAGCTATTGGATTCAAAGATCAACAACCTGCCGCTTACTCACCCCAGACAGGTCTTGTCTATGTTCCTACCAATAATATCTGTATGGACTATGAAGGGGTTGAGGTTAAATATTCAGAGGGCCAACCCTATGTGGGAGCCATTGTGCGTATGTATCCTGGACCAGGGGGTCACCGAGGTGCTTTGATAGCCTGGGATCCCACCAAGGGTGAAAAGGTCTGGGAAATTAAAGAGAACCTGGCAGCTTATGGAGGTGCTTTGGTTACTGCCGGGGATGTCGTTTTCTATGGTACTATGGAAGGCTGGTTAAAAGCGGTTAATGCAAAGACCGGTGAGGTTCTCTGGAAATTCAAAACTCCATCCGGTATCATCGGTAACCCCATGACCTATGTAGGTCCTGACGGTAAACAGTACGTTGCTATCCTCTCCGGGGTCGGTGGA
This sequence comes from Candidatus Limnocylindrales bacterium, assembly GCA_035559535.1. Lineage (NCBI taxonomy): Bacteria > Bacillati > Chloroflexota > Candidatus Limnocylindria > Candidatus Limnocylindrales > Candidatus Limnocylindrales bacterium. The sequence continues at coordinate 71,081 of DATMBG010000044.1, read as the reverse complement.
TGGGCCGGAATTGGAATTGCTGCTGGAATAGGTGCAGAAGATCCTACGGCAGGATTAGGAGCTCTGGGAGCCTTCGGAGATGTAGATAAGGTAACAACACTGGGTGGGGTGTTAACCGTATTCTCGCTGCCGGATACACAAACCGCTTCAGCTCAGCCGGCACAAGCTCAACCCGCTGAGGAGAAGAAACAATAAGGTAAAAATTATTTTTCCTGCTACGTATTGTAGGATGAACTTTCAAAATTCATCCTACAATATGTCAGATCATCACCTCGCTTCGGCGGGGTGATGGCGTTTTTGGAAGTGGAGAAGTTGTTTAAATTGAAAACTAAAAATAAAAAAAAGTTAAACCCTGTAGGGATACTCATGGTGGTTATTTTGTTACCTTTATTAGCGCCAAAGGCATGGACCGTAGAAGAATGGATAAATCAGAACCTGCAGGGTCCGGCAAAGGGTGGATTTCGGGTTTGCGCCGATCCAGATAACCTACCTTATTCCAACCAAAAATTGGAGGGATTTGAAAATAAAATTGCCGAATTGATGGCAAAAGAACTAGGCGAATCGCCGACTTATTATTGGTGGCCCCAACGACGCGGATTTATCAGAACCACCCTGGGAACCAAAATGTGTGATATCGTTATGGGAATCCCCAAAGGGTATGATCCAGTCCTCTGGACCAAGCCTTATTATCGCACCAGTTATGTAATTGCCTATCCAAAAAATAAAGGTTTCCAGATTAAATCTCTGGATGATCCGATTCTCAAGGAGGTTAAAATCGGCGTTTACGTTAATACCCCACCTCATATCGCGCTGAGTGAACGAGGAATTACCAAAAACGTGGTGGGCTATGAAGTGTTTTATGACCCCCAGGAGAATTATCCGGGAAAGATTATCGACGATCTAGCCGCCGGTAAACTGGATGTAGCCATTGTATGGGGCGCTATTGCAGGTTATTTTGCAAAAAAACAACCCATACCTATCGAAATAGTCCCACTCCTGGATGGGGGCCCCGATAGCCAACCCTTTGTTTATGATATTTCCATAGGGGTTAGAAAGTCAGATAAAGAATTGAAAGCAAAATTAGAAGAGATACTCGATAAGAAAAAAACTGAGATCCGAAAAATTCTAGAGGATTACGGTGTTCCACTTATTGATGGAAAGGAGAATACACAATGACAGGTAAACGAGCAGCCGATCAAGGTTCCACATGTCCCTTTGAAAGGGTATATCCGGCAATGCCACAAAACATCCTGATTCTTACAACGATTGTTTGGATTTTAGGATTTTTCATCGGCCAGTTCCAACCTATTCCAGAAGCTGCTGCCCAGCAGGCTAAAGAATCTTCTCCAGAACTCTATCAGAAGATCTATACCGGATGGAAGTTTTGGCATGTTTACTGCTACCGATGCCATGGGGTGGATGCCCTGGGGAGTTTTCTGGCACCGAATTTGAGGGAATCTGTTAAAGTACTGACCGATGAGGAGTTTTTCAAAACCGTTAAAGAGGGGAGAGTCCCGAAGGGAATGCCCGCCTGGGCAACGTTATTAGATGATGAAAAAATTCGGGATGTCTATCTTTACGTAAGGGCCAGATCTGAAGGAATTCTTCCCCCGGGAAGGCCCGATGAAACTCAATGGGATATACCTAAGAATTGGCCCCAAGGACATGTGGCAACCAAAACCTCTGGAGCCGCAGGTATCGCTCCAGCCCCTGAAACCCCCGCTGTGAAGGGAGACCCGGCTGCCGGAGAAAAAATATTCTTCGATACCCAGATCCTGGGAGCTGAGGCTTGTGCCAATTGCCATATCGCTAAGGAAAAGGGCGGTGAAGTGGGACCTGTTCTTTCTAAAATAGGTCGCCGATCTCCGGACTATATTCGTGAATCTATTTTAAAACCCAGTGCCGTCATCGTATCCGGTTTCGAGACCACGGTTATTACAACCAAAGACGGACGAAATATAACCGGAATTAAGAAAGCTGAAGACGATTCTTCGGTGGAATTGGCAACGGCAGATGGAAAACTTCAGGCAATTCCCAAAGGCGAAATCCAACAAACGATCATATCCAAAACCTCGTTGATGCCAAATAATTACTCTGAATTGTTGAACGAACAGCAGTTGAACGACCTTCTGGCCTATCTCCTGACATTAAGATAGGAAAGAATCCAGATTGCCTGGGGATGAGTTTTAGTAAAGATAGCCCAAGGGTTGTAGGAAACTGTTTCCTAGGTAGATAGAGACTCTTATACTTCGAGTCCAAGAGAAAGAAACCCGTTTTCTTTAGGAAAACGGGTTTTTGTTTTTATCAATAAAAAGGTTCTTAATCCAGCATAAGCTTCCCCAGGATAAGTTGTGGCATTTCACTTGCATACTTACAAAAAAGTTATAAAGAAGAAATGAAACGTGATATAATCTTAAACAAAAGGTATTGGTATGAACGAATTGATCTTAATCTTGCTTTCATCGATCAAACTATTAGGCGGGTATCCTATTCCTGAGCAACTCCCCATAGTCCATCTGGTTCCCCATGCGGTTCTGGAGGAAAAGGCCTGTCATAAGCCTTGTCAAATTCTGGGATGGTTTTCATTGGAAACCAATGAAATTTATCTCGATGATACTTTAGATCTAAAGGGAAGTGTTTTGGCGCGTAGCGTCTTGCTCCACGAGCTTGTGCATTATGTTCAGCAGGTAAGTGGGAAATTCGATGGGAAAAGCGATTGTGAAAGCTGGACCCTGCGAGAGAAAGAAGCTTATGGGATCCAGAATCGGTGGTTGTTCGAGCAAGGTTCGGTAACCCTTAATCTTATGATGCTTAACTTAGGAGCTTGTTTACATGGCCGATAGAGATTTATTCAATTTACCTGTGCAAGAGTTTACTTCCCTTTCGGAGCTTGAAGACCATATTAAAAAGTTTCGGTGTTCCCGTTGCAGTCATGCCCGGGTAGTTTTTGGAGATGGTAATCCTCAAGCTAAACTGGTCTTTATCGGAGAAGCTCCTGGAGAAGAAGAAGATCGACAGGGGATTCCTTTTGTTGGTAAGTCTGGAATGCTTTTGAATAAGATGCTGCAATCCATCAACTTAACCAGAAAGGAAGTTTATATTTGCAATGCGATTAAGTGCCGACCACCCAATAATAAAACCCCTACCCAGGCCGAAATAAATGCCTGTAATCCGTTTTTGGTTGCGCAACTTAAACTCCTCAAGCCAAAGATTATCTGTACGCTTGGATCTCCAGCCTTAAAGGCTTTACTGGGGATAAAGGAAAGCATCACCAAAATCCGAGGAAAATGGCTTAAATATGAAGCCCTGGATGCTGACGTGTTACCAACTTTTCATCCGGCTTACTTGCTCAGGGATCCCTCTAAAAAACGGGAAGCCTGGGAAGATTTTCAGAGACTGGCCCAAAAATATAGATCTATCTAACTCAACCCTGTTAAATTACCGAAAAAGTACCGGCAGGACAGTCTATTTGTAGCCAACAGAGTCTCACCCCCGGATCTTTTAGCTTCAGAGGAGTAAACCGGGTATCAAAACCATGCCAGAATTTCATAGGCCGCTCCTACAGGCTTAGTGGCTACAAACCAGTGGTTCCTATGGAGCTTTTAAGGTTAAAACCTGATTTACCGTTGTCGAGCTAAAAGGTATAAAATATATTTAAAGGCAAACCTGTCAGGAGAGTCTTTGTATCCTCTAGAGTTTTTGTATCCTTTAAGGATCTGAAAAAGTATAAAAAGGATACAGAGAAGAATTAGAATCGGGTTTTCTTAGGGGGTAAAGGTATGAAACATCTTATAAAAATGGTTGGGATAATCCTTTTAATCCTGGGCTTTTATTCTTCCATCCTCTCCGCTCAAGAAATGCCTCTGGGGAGAATTCATAAGTGGAAGTCTCAAGGGCAGATTAGTGTGTTTCTCCTGGGGCCTCCCATGCGAGAGTTTAAAATGGAGGAGAAGGTTTATCAGATAAATGTCCATAACATTTTTAAATCTGCCATCTCCGAGCTGGATCGAGAAATTCTTTTTACCTCGGCCGTTCCTCTATCTGTGGTAGAATGGACAGAAGGTGCAGACCTGTTTTTGGGTCTTTATAACGACTCTTTCTACTTAAAGGCTGTACAGGGATCACCCCGAGGCCGAACCCTTCTGAATTTGATCCGAACGCACCCTGGCATAACCCTCATCGTAGATAAAGAATGGAAACTTTGGGGACTCGATCCAACGTATGAAGATGATAAATATGACTATATCGAATGCCTGGTTGCACACCCTCAGTCCTTTATTTTTGGACTTTCGGATCTAACCGTGATAGGGTATAATAAAGTTTTGGAGTTTAAAGAACCTGTGGAGAAAATAAAATCGGCCATGGTAGCGGTTACAAAACACGAGCTGTACCACGCTTTAGGCCTGACTCATCAACCGGGTTGTCATCCCAGCGAAAAAAATTCCGAATGCTCCGTGATGGCTTCCGATAGCAAAATGCTTTGGCTTTATCCTACGGCATCTGAAATTATGACCATTGAGAAGATATGGAAATAACCACCCTTTATTTTTTAGGAATAGGAAGACGTCTTCTTAATCTTCTTAATCCAAGGATTCCTACGCCAGCTAGAGTAAGTCCTAACCACTCCAAGTATTTCTTTCGCCTCTGGGCTCGCATTTGGCGTTTTTTCTTCAGATGAAACTCCAGATTGAACTTAATTCCTTCTTTTAGGCGTTCTTTTAACCGGGCTTCTGGAGTCGGCAGTTTGATAACCTCTACGTGGATACCGGTTTTTTTAACAAAAACCTGCAGATAGTGATGGAAAGTGCTGGTCTGCCAGAGGACGCCCCCCCCTCCCCCTGTCACAAAATAGCGAACCCCGTTTCGGGTAAAGTTCTCATAAATATGAATGTGAGAGCTAAAAACAGCCTCAACCCGGTATTTCTCCATGAGATCTACAAACTTTCTGGTATTAAAAGGATCTGAAAAACAGGCGTATCCATATCCTGGACAAAAAGCCGGGCGGTGTAGAAAAACGATAATCCGCTTTCCACGAGAAGCCTCCAACTCCCGTTCTAGCCATCTATACTGGAATCGATCAATCCCCCGTTTCCTGGAGCTATCCAGGACTATGAAATGAACTTCCCCGTAATCAAAGGCATAATAAAAAGGACCCAAAAAGCTTTTATAGTTTTTTCTCCCGTTTCGAACTCGTTTATCATGATTCCCGATGGATGTAAAAAAAGGCATTTCCAGCCGATTAAGTTCCTTCAAGATCTCATGGTATTCTTCTACACGTCCGCTGTGAACCAGGTCTCCATTGGGCACTACAAAATGGACCTGATTCCGATTTGCAGTCTCAACAATTTCCCGTAAATTAGGAAGAACGGCATGATTATCTCCGAAGATGATAAAGCGAATATCTTCTTCAGGAAGCTCCGTCTTAACAACTATCTCTTTCTTAATTCCGGGTATTACCTGAAAACAAATACTTCGAGGGCTTCGCTCTAGGGGGCTTATAAGCTGGTCTTTTTCTAATACTTGAACCCGATTGCCTGCAACATTTTCCAGCTCTATCTGGATAGGTCTTAAACAGGTATGACCGATCGATACAATCCGAATAACTATCTCAAACCCCAGAGCTCGTATGAGAACTTTTCCATCTTCTAGGGATTTAACAAACCCACCTTTTACATCGATTTGTACATCTTGCTTGGTATGTGGAGCCATAAACGTCCGTTGTCCATCCTCCATTATCCGTTGTTAATAACCCATCCTTCTAAACCTTCAACGACGGACGAAAGACGACGAACCCTTACCCTAATGTTTAAAGTGCCGAACCTGTGTAAAAACCATGGCCATTCCATGTTCATCAGCTGCGGCAATAACCTCAGGATCCCGTAGAGACCCTCCCGGCTGAATGATCGCCGTAGCCCCTACTTCTGCGGCTGCGTCGACCCCGTCCCGAAATGGGAAAAAGGCGTCAGATGCCACAACGGTTCCTTGAAGCGACCGTTGTGCTTTCATAATCGCTATTCTAGAAGCATCTACCCGGCTCATCTGTCCGGCCCCGATACCTACCGTCTCGGTTTCAGTAGCATACACAATGCCGTTGGATTTAACGTGTTTTACCACTTTCCAGGCAAACCGTAATCCTTTCATCTCTTGAGGAGTTGGCTGACGCTTAGTCACTACTTTAAGTTCCTGAGGGTTTAAATCTAAGACATCTTTTTCCTGGATCAGTACACCTCCTGAAACTTTTTTAACGTCATACTTTTCCCCGGCCAGAGTAGAAAAATCCAAGCAGAGCACCCTTAGATTTTTTTTCTTCTGTAAAACAGCCAGGGCTGCTTCCTCAAACGCCGGAGCAATGACCGCCTCGATAAAGGTTGAGGTCAGTTCTTGAGCCGTTTCTACATCTACGGTGGTATTTAAGGCCACAATCCCCCCAAAAGCCGAAACCGGATCACAAGACCTGGCACGACGATATGCTTCAGCAAGAGACTGTCCCAGAGCAACACCACAGGGATTTGTATGTTTAATAATGGCTGCCGCCGGTTGGAATAATTCTCCTTCCGACGTGAACTCTAAAATTAATTCCAGGGCGGCATTCAGGTCAAAAATATTATTGAAAGATAACTCCTTTCCTTGAAGTTGCCGGGCCTTGGTTAGAGAAGGGCCTGCAACAGATAAATCTCTGTAAAGGGCCGCCCGCTGATGAGGATTTTCACCATAACGGAGATCTTGTACCTTCTCCAGATCCAAAAACCAATAGTCGGGAAAGGTAAGGGTGGAAGAAAGATAGCGGGTAATGGTGATATCATAAGAAGCCGTATGGGCAAAAGCTTTATAGGCCAATTTAAACCGGGTTTCCAGACTTACCGTTCCAGAATGCTGCTTAAGTTCATTCAAAACCTTTCCATAATCCCGGGGATCACAGATGACGGTAACATTTCGGTAATTTTTTGCCGCTGCACGAAGAAGAGTCGGCCCCCCAATATCAATGTTTTCAATAGCTTCCTCCAAAGTAACGGCCGGTTTTGATACGGTTTCCCGAAAGGGATACAAGTTAACTACCACCAGAGAAATAGGTAAAATTCCCTGCTCCGAGATTTCCTTAACATGCTGAGGGTCTTCCAGGTTCGCCAGAATCCCCCCGTGGATCATAGGATGAAGTGTTTTAACTCTGCCATTCAAGATTTCCGGAAAATGGGTTAAATCCGAGACCCGCTTCACGGAAAGCCCGAACTCTGACAACAGCGTGGCCGTTCCGCCTGTAGAAATCAAGTCAAATCCCATTTGATCAAGGGCTTGAGCAAACTCTACAATTCCTTGTTTATTGGAAACACTAATAAGGGCTCTCTTTGGAGTATTCATAAGGGCTCCCCCACAACTAAACGCTTACTTAACATACAGGCAGCAGGTCAAAACGTCAAGGAAAATGCGTCTGGTTTTTCTCATCTCTGGTTAGACAATGGCAACTTTATATCCGATTCCAGGTCCTCCCCTTGCCTGGCATAAGAGCCATGGAGGTAAACACCACAAAAGTTTTCCGGTAGATTTGGTACAAGGCCTCTTTCAGTTCCTTCAAAAGCTTTGTTAACTCCATAAAGAAGTCCAATCCTGTCCAAAAAGCCGTTGACGTATTTGCCTGGTTCTTAATATTCTTACTTCAAGAGATTCACCCTTGTCAAGATTTGTCAAGATCACAAAGGCGAGTAAATCTAGACCAGATCAGATATGCAAGCTTTAAACCAAAAGGGATAAATTTATCAACAAACTTTATTGACAAATTCGGTTGAGTTCTGTAAAAATTAAGGTAAGGGCTGTAAGAGTATTAATGTAGCGCGTTTAGACGGTATAGTACTGTGAGAGGAGGGTTAGGATGATCGTTAAAGTTTTAGTAGTTTATCCGGCTATTTTTGTAACGTTGATCATAACAGGCTGTGCCTCTCAAATAAAAGTCGAAGAACAACGAGCACAGGCCGAGGCGCACTACGATTTAGGGGTATCTTTGCTGAATCGGGGAAAACTGATAGACGCCCTGGCCGCTTTAGAAAAAGCTAAAACGCTTTATCCCCACGACCCCAAGATCTATAATGCTATAGGTCTTGTTTATTTTGGAGAAGAGAAATTTGATACCGCAGCGCAGAATTTTCAGAAAGCGATCCAGTTGAATGGGGATTTTGTAGAAGCCCATAATAATTTAGGTGCCGCCTATTCCCGAATGGGAATGTGGGACCGGGCTATTAAAGAGTATCGCATTGCTCTAAGTGATCCACTATATCGAACCCCGGCCCTGGCTCATTACAATATCGGATATGCCTTATTGGAAAAAGGAGATTTGGTGGAAGCTTTGGAAGAATTTCGGATCGCGACCAATCTTTACCCGGATTTTGATTGGGCCGTGAATAAATATGGGGTGGCTCTTTTTCGTCTTAATCGGGTCCATGAAGCCATCAAGAAATTTAAACGGGCCGTTGAGATCAATCCCAATTACGTGGAACCCTACTCCAATCTGGGACTTGCTTATATGAAATTGGGTGAAAGAGAAGAAGCTATTAAACAATTTAAAGAGGTTTTAAAATTGGCTCCCGAGGGAAGTGAGCTGGCTAACAATGCGCGGCGGTATCTGGATATTCTAGAATAATATGACATCCGGTAAAGTCCTAGGAGGTATTCTCTTTTTCCTTTTTTTGAGTGTTAGCGTATGGGCCGCTGAAACCGAAGATGAAGTTTATACCATTCTGGGCGGTCTTTATAAAGACGGTCTTTTCGATTCTGCAAAAGATCAGGCTCAAAAATTTTTAAATAAATTTCCTAAAAGTCCTCGGGCCCCTTATGTTCAATTTCTTATGGGGGAATGTGATTTTGCTCAAAAACGATATTCAGAAGCCATCAAAGCCTATCAAGCCGCCCTTGCAGGTTTTCAGAAAGCTGAAAGTAGTAAGCAAAAAATGGATCCTGCCATCCATATCCCCGATCAGGCGTTATACAAACTGGGTCGGTCTCAATTTCTTTTGGAAGATTATGCCGGGGCTGCTTCGACCTTTCAACGCCTCCTAGAGGCCTACCCTCAAAGTGAAAAAAAGAAAGACGCTTCTTATTGGCTTGGGGAATCTCTCTTTAAGCAAGGCAAATTTCAGGAGGCATCGGATGTTTTTAAAAAATTTGTAGATAGCTTCCCCGACCATGAATTAGGGGATTATGCTTATTACTCCTTGGCCTGGTGTCGCCTGGAACTTAAAGATTACCCTGGGGCATTGACCTACTTTCGAACGGTTCTGTCTAAATTTCCCCATAGCAAATTAGTTCCTTCATCCAGTTATAATATCGCCAAAAGTCTATTTTATTCAGGTCAGTATCGGGAAGCTGCGGAAGCGTACGAAAAGTACCTTCAAAATTACCCTTCAGATAAATATGTAGGTGAAGCCTCATTCTGGCTGGCAGAAAGTTATTACCATCTCAATGATTTCAACCGTGCCATCGAGTCCTATAAACGGTTTCTATCAACCCCCACCGCGTCGTCAGACTTCCAGGATAACGCCCTCTATGGAATTGGGTGGAGTTATTTAAATTTGAAGAAACTGGAGCCTGCCCTTTCTACCTTTGAAGAACTGCTGAGTCAATTCCCTCAAAGTGAGCTGATTCCCTCAACCCTCTATCAAATAGGGAGTTTACAGGCCGAAATGGGGAAAACTCCTGAGGCAATTAAAACCTTAAATCAGTTACTTGCCCAATACCCGAACTCTTCCTATGCTGAAGAAGCTCAGTTTCAATTAAGCCAGATTTATTTCCAGGAGAAGGACTACTCCCGAGCTCTGGAAGGTTATCAGAAGCTGGCCAGCCTCTACCCCAATAGTTCTTACCTTCCTTCTGTTTATTTTATGAGCGGAGAAAGCCTTTTTAATTTAAACGAGTATCAAAAAGCATTAACCTACTATCAAAAAGTCCTGGATCTTAAACCGGATAAGAAAATGAAGCAGGACACGCTGTTCCGAATAGGCCTGGTTTACTTTTATCTTAAAGACTATGATAAAGCTGCCCAGGAATTATCTCAATTAGCGGCTTCTCCGGATACGCTTGAACCCGGTTATGCTGATCGAATTTATTATTGGCTTGGAGAGACTTACTTTAATCAGAAAAAATACCCGGAAGCTTTAAAAGCTTATCAAACCCTGTTGACCAAATTTCCCCAAAGCTCACTGGCAGCGGCGGCTCAGTATGGTATTGCCTGGTCTTACTATAAACAAGAGAAGTGGGACCAGGCTCTAATAGAATTTGAAAAGGTTTTTACCCAATATAAAGATAGTGAGTTTGCAGCAGAATCCTTGTTCCGTATGGGAGATGCCTACTTTAACCGGAATCAGTATTCCCAGGCTATCCAGAGTTATCAAAAAGCATTGGACTTATACCCTCAAAATCCCCTGGCAGGAAGTGCTCTTTACCGAATGGGCTATGCCTTTTATAAAAACGAAGAGTATGATCGGGCCATTATCCCCCTCACTCAGCTTATCCAGGAACATTCCAAAGACGATCTTGTCGACGATGCTTATAATCTTTTAGGATGGGTTCACTTTAGAAAGGGGAATTTTCGTCAGGCTATTTCTTCTTTTCAAACTCTGGTGGATCAGTATCCCCAGAGCGAGTTGGTACCTAATTCTCTCTTAAAGATAGCCGATGCGTATTATAACCTGGAGGAGTATGCAGAGGCCGTGAAATATTACCAAAGGATCATAGAAACGGCTCCAGATAGCCCAGAAGCTATAGATGCCCAATATGGATTGGGACTGACCTACTATAAAATGGGCGATCTGAATGCTTATATAGAGGCATCCCAAAAGTTCCTGCAAAAATATCCCGATCAACCTCTCAGTGCTTCAGTTCAATATCAATTGGGAGAACAGTATTTACAGAAAGAAGATTATTCCTCGGCCTTGCAGGCTTATCGCCAGGTTGTCGAAAAATACGGTCAAAGCCAATGGGCGGATGATGCTCAATACCGGATAGGTTGGTGTTATTTTAAACTGAATGATTATCAAAATGCAGTTCAAGAATTTCAGAAATTGATTCAGCAGTATCCCCAAAGTGAGTACCGGGCCGATGCTTTGTATGGCGCTGCAACTTCTTACTTTAAGTTATCCGATTACACAAAAGCTGCTGAGCTGTATCAGAAGGTCTTATCGGAAGCTCCAAAATATAAGTTAGCTCCCCAGGTCTTATTAAGTTGGGGTACGTCGTTAATCAAAACCGAACGATATCAGGAAGCTGCCGAGATCCTTCGGAGAGCCGCGGAGGAATATCCCCAAGATCCCACTTATGTCGAAACCAATTTGAGATTGGGATATGCCCTCACCCGGCTGGGTAAATGCTCAGAGGCCGTCAATGCTTTTGAAAAAGTTGAAGAGAGCCGATGGGATAGTGATCTGGTAGTGGAGGCTCTGTTTAGAGCTGGAGAGTGTTATGTAACTTTGGGTAACCTTGAAAAAGCCCTGGGGGAATTCTCTAAAGTGATGTATATGTACTCCTCTTATAAAAATTGGGTGATCCAGGCCCAATTCCAGGTTGCAAGGATCAATGAAGAATTGGGTAAAGAAACCGATGCCCTCAAGCTCTACGAAAAGATTATTACTTCTTCCGAGGATGAAGAACTAATTCAAAAGGCCAAAGAACGTATCTCCCATTTAAAGGATAAGGGGTAAGTATTCGGGATCCTCGTTACCGTACCCCCTATTTCGCGGACTTACTAATCTATCTCCACTAAAAGAACCCATCTCCAGTGGTAGGGAATTTCCTGGCCCTCATATATGGGAAAGACAGAGCGGCATAGTTTGTGGTCCCCATTCCTATCCCCCTCTCCCAAGGAAAGTACTGGAAAATCGATAGGAATTCGATGAGGAGTAAGAGGGAAGAGATGGCTTCGTCCCCTTCACCTTACCAGGGAACACAGGTGTCTTGCCTGTCTTTAATAGGTTCCCGTCGCTCCTTTAGCTAACTTCTTGTTATTACAAAAGTTAATAGTAACCATAACAAGGACGACAATAAGAAGGTGGAAAGTAATAGGAGTATCTGCCGTAATAAGGATAATATCCCCCATAATAGCGGTTTAAAGTCATTCTGGCCAGATAGGCCGGTCGAGACCGGGGATAGCGGTAAATAAGATCTTCCAGAGTTCTAAAGGCAGCGTCATACCTTCCCAAGGAGAGATACGAATAGCCTTTTTTTAGCATGGCATCGGGTACTTTGTTTCCTCCTATACGCCGAATAACCTTATCAAATTCGCGAATAGCGCGATGGTAATTTTTCATATAATAATAACACTCGCCGGTCCAATAAACGGCGTTATCTGCCAGACTGGAGTAAGGATAGTAGTAAAGAAAATCTCTAAAAACCCGAAGGGCTTCCCCGCATCTGTGGCTGTAGACAAGATTGAGTCCATAGCTATAAAGTCCTCTTTCACTAAAATATCCCCGACCCTCATAAGGTCCTGGTGGATAACACGGCGAAGGATAACAACCTCGAGATGGCCAAGGATAAGGTTCCGGATATACTTTGGCAGAAGGGTCTATGTGGGAATAAGGTACCGGAGGCGGATAAGGAAGCCGTAGGGTATCTCCATAGTAGGAAGTTTCATAATTTACGTTCCAGGAAGGAGTTTCAGGAGGGGTTTGAGCCAAAACCAGGCCTACGTTGGAAACAAGAGCCAGTAGAACAAAACCAGCAAGAAAATAAGGCTTCTTAATCATGGTAGTCATCTCTCCTTTTAATCTAAAAGGTTATAAATTATTCAGTAAGGTAACAAAGTGCGCAATTAAAAAGGTAATCCGATAATAGGGCATTTCCAGGTTTTTGTCAATATAAAAGTCGGAGAGATTATCAGACTTCTTCGAGTCGTTGAAATGAGTCTGTCATGATTTAGTAATACATTCTTTATTGATACACGAATTGAGGATTTCTCAGGAAATTGGCCTTTTTGGCCACCTGCTAGATTGATACAGATACCTATTGAAATTCCTTACTTGACAGATTTTGTAGAGTAATATAAGTTAAAACCTTAGCTCAAACGGAACCTACTGAAAATTTTAAGGCAGAGGAGGATCACGTTCTATGTTAAGAATTCGTACCATCCTTACCGTCCTTTGTTGTGGAATTATTTCAGGTCCTGTTTCGCCCGGATTTACCCAAAGCTTGTTTGATCCGCCTATTTCAGAAAGAAAATCTGTTCTTGAAGCCCGGGTTGTTGTACCCGCAAATCCAGAAGAAACCAATGGGTCTAGACCCAAAATACCTCGGACGCTTCCCTTTGGGGTTGGGGAAAAAATGATTTTTTCGGTTTCCTGGTCGGGTATCGATGCGGGAACCGCCTCTCTGGAAGTTAAAGAACTTCTTTCCTATGAAGGCCATGAGGTTTTCCGAATTGTTTCGGTGGCCAAAACCAATAAATTCTTTTCTGTTTTCTATAAAATGCATGATACATTAGAAAGTTTTTTTGATACCAAGGGTTTATTTTCCCGACGGTACCAAAAAATAGAACGGGAAGGGAATTCTGAAAGTAATCGAGAATTTATTTTTGATCAGGAGCAAAATCGAGTATTTTATAAAGGGCAGGCTTATTATACCTTACCCGGGGTTCAGGATGAGCTGTCCTTGATTTATTATGCAAGGACCCTGGATTTACAGGTTGGTAATTTCATCTATATTGATGTTTTCTCCTCTAAGAAAAACTGGCGTGTTAAGGCCCAGGTTTTGAGAAAGGAACAGGTTACAGTGCCTGCAGGGACTTACAATACGGTGGTGGTTGAGCCCGAAATAAAATTTCATGGTATCCTGGAATCCGGTAATATGACCATCTGGTTTACCGATGATGAACGAAAGATCCCCGTTAAAATGAAAAGCAATATCAAAATAGGGTCTATCGAAGCTAAATTAGAAAAATTCCAACTCGCAGGTACCCCGGAGACGGTATCTGACAAAGGGGATGGAGAAGAGGAGTAGAGAAATGAAAGAAACCTCGATTTCATGCCTGGTGACGGGTGCTGCCGGATTTATAGGTTCCCACCTCTCAGAGCGACTGCTCGATTTGGGTTATGAGGTTATCGGAATCGACGCTTTCATGGATTATTACCCCCGGGCTGTAAAAGAAAAGAATCTTACTAAGCTGAAAAAACACCCACGCTTTTCTTTTATTGAGGGGAATTTATTGCATCTGGACTTACAACCTTACCTGTCCCGGGTTAAATATATTTTCCATCAAGCTGCCCAGGCCGGCGTGAGAGCCAGTTGGGGATCCAATTTTATCGTCTACACAGAGAATAATATCGATGCAACCCAAAAATTGTTAGAAGCCTGTAAAACAGCACCTCAGATTGAGAAATTTATCTATGCTTCTTCCTCTTCAGTGTATGGAGATACGTCGGTTCTTCCCATGCAAGAAGACTCTCCCCTACATCCGGTATCTCCCTATGGAGTTACCAAGCTGGCTGCCGAACATCTTTGTTACTTGTATTGGAAAAATTTTAGCATACCTACTATTTCCTTGAGATACTTTACGGTCTATGGACCCCGCCAACGTCCGGATATGGCCATTCACAAATTTATTAAATCGGTCCTTTTAGGAGAGCCCATCGAAGTGTATGGAAATGGAGAACAAACCCGGGACTTCACCTTTGTTGCAGATGCCGTAGAAGCCAATATCCTGGCTATGAAATACCCTCGTTCTGGAGAGGTGTTTAATATTGGCGGTGGCTCCCGTATCCTCCTGAATAAACTTATCGAACTAATCCAAACCCTGTTGGGTAAATCTGTAAAAGTCCATTATCAGGCAACTCAGAAAGGCGATGTAGGCCATACCTACGCCGATACCTCCCGGGCAAAGAGAGAGTTAGGGTTTTCTCCTAAAGTCGGTATAGAAGAAGGACTACGGGAGGAAATTCAATGGATGAAAGAGATGCTGAAACTCTAATCCGTTGTTTGTTGTTCTTGGATCTGGATAAAAAGCAAGGGGCAATGAACAACGGAAAACAGACCCTATGCCCATTAGTCAAGAATTACTGGATATTTTAGCCTGCCCCAAATGTAAAACCGGGGTCATTTTAAAAGAGCGCCCAAAAGGAAGTGGCTTGATTTGCCCGACCTGTAAAGTTATCTATCCTATTAAAGACGATATACCGATTATGCTCATTGATGAGGCTATCCCGATAGGAGAAGATGGAGAACCTAAGGCCGGTTACACTTCGGAATGGAAATAAAAGGGAAGGTCTAACCCGGAGGGGTAGAAGATGGGTTTTTATCTTTCCATCTCCGGGTTTCTAAACCTATGACAGGCAGGTAAGCGCATCTGTTATTCCAGCCGTATGGTGGTATCGAGCAGCTTATAAGTCAGAATCCCTTTTTCATCGACTGTTGTGTCCAGATAACCTTCCTTAACCAATTTGTTTAAGATTTTAGTTGCCTGTTTAACGGATATATTTTGTTCTAAGGCCAGTTTGGTCGGAGTTATTCCTCCGGGTTGTGCCGCCAGTTTAACAACCGCACGCTTGAATTGCCCCCGTTGTCGGATAATCTCCTCAAAGAGGTAACTTAAAATACGGGTAATGATCAGTACTATTAGAAGGGCAATCAGTAGATCTAATAAAAATGCCAGCATGGTCAATCTCGTGCCCTATCCCCCACTCCCATCTTCAGTGAGGCTGGTTTAAGGTTGTAGGGCGAAATGCCATTTTACCCAGGATGAATCAATGATTCTTCCTACCTGTAACGTCAATTAGCAATTTACGGAATGATCCATTAAGTTAACGGCGCGCGGACTCTTATCTTACCTGTTTACAGCGTGCGTGACTCTCTCCAGATGCCCTATCAAAAAATCTGCCACATATTCTAAGTCAAAGGGCCAGGCATATTCCAGTATTAAATCAGGATAGCGCTGACGGATGGTCTGGAGAGTTTGTGGGATTTCTATCTCAGAGTGCACGCCACCCGGAGTAAACATGGTGGTCAGTAGGGTAATCCGTTGAATTCCTTCTTCTACCAATCCCTTAATGGCTTCCTGTAAACTGGGAGCACAAAACTCATTATAGGCCGTAACGAGATGGCAACCGTTCAGCCGGGCCTTTAATTTCTCGGCGAGAGTTTCGAGCCCCCATTTGTAGGGATCTGTCTGGGGGGTTCTGGGCCACTCTCGAATCAACTTGTCCAACTCGGCTTCCCGGGCACTCATTTCTGATAATCCCCGCGCCCGTCTTTGGGCTTCTAAGGCCTTTAACTCGGAAACCAGGGCCTTAGGTGTATCAGATGCCACAGCCCCATGACCGATTAAAATAATGGCCTCGGTAATATACATAATTTCTCTTCTAGGGGTTATTTTTTGTAAAAAGGTAAAGCAACGATCTCTCCTTCCAGGGATCCTAGGGCAGTTTCTACACTAACAAAGATTCCGGGTTGCGCATATTCCCGATGAATATATCCCATCCCAAGAACGCTTTTAAAGCCGGGAGAGAAAACAGCACTGGTCACCCATCCGATTTCTTTATCTTCCTTTCGAATTTTGTCCTTTTTTTGAGGGACCTTTTCTCCTTGAAATTTAAGACCCATCAAAAACCGGTTCGCATGACCCCGGTATTTCATTCTGGCAATAACTTCCTGTCCAATATAACACCCTTTGGTATAGCTGATGGCTTGTTTCTCAACCCCTACTTCCAGAGGAAGATTGTTTTCATCCATATCGATCCCATAACGGGGAATGCCTGCTTCCAGGCGCAGAATATCCAGCACCGCCATTCCTACAGGAGTCACAGAATCCTGAAGCGTTAACACATCCCAAACTTCTTTTATTTGCTCTTGAGGAACTAACAACTCAAACCCTATTTCTCCCGTATACCCGGTTCGAATTACAAGGATTTCCACCCCCACCAGCTTACTTCGCAGGTGTTGATATTCTTCTGTCGGTATTATGGGCTCTGATAGGAGAGTACGGAGAAGGGTTTCTGATTTGGGTCCCTGCAGGGATAGCAGACCATATTGATCACTTATATCGGTAAGGGTAGCCTCCACCAGGAGATATTTATCTAACGTAGTAATAATTTTGTTCTTAAGTTCCGGTTCCACATCTAAGAGAAACCAATCTCCCAGGTTATAAACTTTCATATCGGCCAGAATATGCGCTTTCGGATCGGTCATGAGGGCATAGGCTCCGAAACCTTCCTGAATCCCTTTGATATCCTGGGTAACCATTCCATGGAGAAACGGGGTTCGCTCAGGTCCTGCCAGCCGAATTTTACCTCGAAAAGATAGATCCATCAAACCCACCTGGTTCCGAACCGCTTGATATTCGGAGAATATCCCTGTAAATGTTTCCGGAAGCTCCCATTCCCCATATTCCCGAAAGGTAGCTCCTAACGATTTATGGATCTCATAGAGAAGTGTCTGCCTTGCCATGTCCTATGCTTCTTAGATTAAATCATAAAAATTGGGATGGCCCTTGAGCCAATACCTATATTAAATTTATAACATGAGACTAAAATCGAATAGTGAAAAAGTCAATAAGAAATGATTTTTAGGGGGATTGGAAGTGAGGGAAACTTATGCCACAACCTAATGAACAAAATTTTACTAAAAAAGATCGTAAAAAACAATTTAAAGAGCAAAAAAGGCTGGAAAGGGAGAGAATCTTAGCGGCAAAAAAACGTAAAAAGTATCTTACTTATGCCGTTTTGGTTATGGCCTTAGGTGTCTCAGGGTATCTGGGATATGATTATATGACCGAAATCACCAAATATGCAGTTCCTATTATGGATTCCCCGCATTTGAGTAGTCTGACCCAGCCCCATGAGCCCTATAATACAAATCCACCTACCTCCGGGCCTCATTTTGAGGGGCATGTAGAACAAAAGATCTCTAATCAACCGATTCCAAAGGAAATTCAGGTTCACGAACTGGAACATGGTGGGGTCCTGATTCAGTATAACTGTAAAAATTGTGATGATCTGATTGCAAAGTTGGAAAAGCATACCAGATCCTCTGAGCATGTGATTATGGCCCCCTATCCGGATATGGACGCTAAAATTGCCCTGACTGCCTGGGGAAAACTGGCTAAGCTCAATGATTATGATGAAGAAATCATCACCGAATTTATCAAGGCTAATGCCGGAAAAAATCATGGGAATTAATCCAGAAAAATCCCCTCTTACAGATCAAGTGGCGGAAAATACCTTAACGTCTGATCTCAATGGATCCGACCAGCGGGTAGAAGGAATATCCAGGCCTGTCAGGCAGACTTCAGAAAAAAGTCCCTGGGACCGAACCAGCAAGCTGGCCTATATCCTGAAACACCTGAGGCTCTTCTATCGGTTTGCCGTTATTAGCTGGAAGCGGAGCACGGAATATAAGTTTAACTTTTTCTTAAATAATACCCAACAGATTGTAACTCTTTTTATTTATATCTATTTTTGGCGTATTATCTTAAATCACATTCCTCAGCTCCAGGAATGGGAATTTCCTACCCTGACCATTCTTACCGGGTTTGTGTTTTTTAATCAATCCTTAATGGTCGTTTTCTGGGCCATGTGGACGATTAACCGACGCATTGTCAAAGGAGATCTGGATGTCTTCCTGGTCCGCCCTGTCAGCGTCCTTTTTGCCATCATCGGTCAAAACCTTTTGATCTATCGATTGTTTGAAGCGTCCCTAGGTCTTGTAATGATTGGGGTCGTTTTGATCCGATACCATATCAGTGTGACCTTATTCAAGATGGTTCTGGCCCTGTTAATAGTATTTATAGGGACCTATTTGATTATGATGGTTACCATCTTCTTGCAGTCCCTTTCCTTCTGGTTGGGACGTACTAATGCTTTTACCGAATTACTTCAAGCCGGGTTTCTGATCAACCGGTACCCAATCACGATCTTTCCAAAACTCGTCATCGCATTTTTTACGGTTTTCCTGCCGGTTATTTTTATCGCTACCTATCCAACCCTTGTTTTGGTTGAGTTTCCGGTGATCCAAGGTCTCGGGGTTCTCAGTGGTGAGTTACTTATTGCAAGTCTTTGGACTTATCTGGTTTATCAGGTCTGGAGACGAGGAATTCGACGGTATGAAAACGTCGGGGGTTAGAGAGTTACTCCCTTTTCAGGGTTTAAAAGGTTAAAAGTTAGAATTATGAGAATCATAGAAGCCAAGTATCTCTCCCTTATTAGAATCAGCTTTAAACGGGTAAACGAGTTTAAATTCGACTTCCTCATGCGGTATTTGGAAATACCCATGTACCTGATCATTGTTTACTTTCTTTGGAAACTCATCTTCAGGTTTTCAGGCAAGACTGAACTGGGGGGGATGGAGTTTTCTCGATTTTTCGTTTATATGGTTCTGGCCCGGTTTATATTTATTAGCTTCCCCTTTACGGAGACTTCTGAAGAAATTGAAGAAATTATCAAAAGTGGGCAGTTAACGGCTATTATCACCCGGCCAGTCACATTTCAGAAATATGTCTTTTTTAAATTAAATTTTAATACCCTGGTCGATGGCCTGCTGAGTATAGGGCTATTTCTTATAGTGAGTTTTGTGATGGGCTGGTATATACTCGATGACCTGGTCTATTGGCTTCTTTTTGGCGCGTCTTTTGTTCTGGCTATTTGCCTCAACTACTTTTTCTACTTCAGCATCGGGCTCTTGTCCTTTTGGGCCGATGAAATCTTTGGGATTACTCAAGCTGTTCGCAGCATACGCATGTTTTTCAGTGGAGAGTTGATCCCCTTAACGATGTTTCCAGGTACCCTTCTTACCGTGGCTTCGCTTTTGCCCTTTAAATACATGTTGTTTAATCCGGTCTATCTGTATTTAAAGAAATATCCGGTCCCAGAAGCCCTCCATCAACTCGGACTTCAACTCATCTGGACAGTATGCTTCATGATTTTCTCTAAGATTCTCTATCAGAAAGGACTGGCATGGTATAATAGTTATGGGGGTTAAAGTGGATACGATCATCAAAGTACATCAACTTGTTAAAGACTTTAAAGTTCCTAAAAAGGATGTTAATCCGAGCCTGGCTAAAAAAATCTGGAGTATCTTTTATCGGGAGTGGGAAACGAAAAGGGTTTTAAAACATATCTCCTTTGAGGTTAAAAAGGGAGAGTTTATCGGTTATGTGGGGCCTAATGGGGCCGGGAAAAGCACCACCATTAAGATTTTGACGGGTGTCTTAACTCCTACCGAGGGGGAGGTCCAGGTAGCCGGATTTGTTCCTTACAAACAAAGATATGAATATACTTATCACATCGGGGTGGTATTTGGAAACCGTAGCCTGCTGGAGTTTGATATCCCGGTCATCGATTCCTTTCGGCTTTATCGAGACATCTATGAGTTGAATCCTAAAACCTTTCAAGAACGGCTGGACCTCTTCTCAGAAATTCTTAAAATCGACCAGTTTCTCCATATCCCAGTCCGTAAACTCTCCTTGGGAGAGCGCATGCGATGTGAGATAGCGGCATCTTTACTCCATAAGCCTGAAGTTGTCTTCCTGGACGAGCCGACCATCGGATTGGATGTGCTGGCAAAAGAGGAGATCCGGAATTTTCTGACCCGGATCAATCAGGAGGATAAAACAACCATCATGCTCACCACCCATGATATGAATGATATTGAAGCCCTATGTGAGCGGATTCTGATCATTGATGAAGGGAGGATTATCTACGATGGACCTCTGACGGAAATCAAAAGAAAATACGTTCAATGGAAGCGGATTGAGTTCGAATATCATGGGATTAAAAATCCGGCTCTCCTAAGGGAAATTCTCAAAAAAACTCGGGTTCTGGAGCAAAGGCAAAAGTTTGTATCTCTGGAAGTTAATACCCTGGAACAGGATGTTCCAGAACTTATCGGGGGACTTCTGAATAGTCTGGATATTGCAGATTTAAATGTACAAGAGCCGAGACTGGAAAGTGTGATCAAGGAAATTTACCGACGTGGGATGAATGGAGCAGGCGAAGGGTAAGCAGAGCCTGTGGATCCCTGACCCTGTCTTCTTCTTTCCAGGCTCCGCTTTCAGGCTGTTGACTCAAGGATCTTGCTCAGTACCCTGGAGGCTTTGTCTGGGAACACCTCCTTCAAGGCTCTCCCTCATCTCAGATTATGATAAAAAGAGAAAAGGAACTACTCATGGAAAGTCATTCCATGGCCTGACGCTTAAGGAAGGAATATTTATGGACTACACCATTCAACATGGCACCATCATCGACGGTACCGGAGCCCCGCGCTTTCCGGCCGATATATTGATACGTGATGGGAGAATTGAGGCAGTTGCCCCCCATCTTCCCCCGGTTGGTGAGGTTATTGAAGCTACCGGGATGATCGTTTGTCCTGGTTTTATCGATATGCATACCCACTCCCAATTGATGCTTTTCACGGAGCCGGATCTTCCTGCGAAAGTTGCGCAGGGTATAACTACAGAGCTTTTCGGTCAAGACGGCCTGGGTACTTTTCCCATGATACCTGAAGCTACGGACCTGTGGCGGACTCACCTGTCAGGACTGGACGGTAATCCACCCATCCCCTGGAATTGGAGGAATGCAGATCAATATCTCAACCGGCTTCCCCGTCCTGCTCTCAATATTGCAACACTGGTCGGTCATGGCAACGTTCGACTCTGTGTCATGGGTATGGATGATCGGATCGCAACCGATGAAGAATTACGTCAGATGGGTCAGTTAGTAGAGCAATCTCTGAAGGAAGGGGCTTTTGGTATGTCCACCGGGCTGATCTATGTTCCCTGTGCTTATGCTGATAGGCGGGAATTGGTATATCTCAATCGGATTGTAGCCAGATATGGCGGAATTTTCGTGACCCATATGCGAAATGAGGGGGATTATATCTGGTCGGCCCTGGATGAGGTCTTCGAGGTTTCCCGGGCTTCTGGCGTTCATCTCCATATTTCTCATTTAAAAGTCTCGGGTCGCAACAACTGGGGCAAAGCCCCTCGTTTGATCCAGCGTATTGAAGAAGGTCGGGCCAGTGGGTTAAAGATTACGGCCGATCAATATCCTTATGAAGCAGGTAGTACCATGCTCGGAGCCTTGTTACCAACCTGGGCCTATACGGGAGGTGTTGAACAACTCCGTCGTCGCCTACAAGACCCGGAAGCCCTGATGCGCATGAAAATCGAGATGGAGCAGGGAGTTCCAGGCAAGCGTAGTATGGTGTTGGAAGCGGGGTATGATCGTATTCTGATCTCTTATACGGCTTCTGACCGTAACAAGGATCTGGAAGGGCGTACCCTGGCAGATATTGCCCAATCCTGGAAGGTCGAGCCCTTTGATGCGGTGGTCCGGCTTTTACTGGAAGAGAATTTTGCCGTCGGTATGATTACCTTCCTCATCGGCGAAGAAGATATCCAAACCATCCTCCGTGCACCCTGGCGGGTTATGGGGACCGATGGTTTACTGGGTGGTAAACCCCACCCCCGGGTCTACGGAAGTTGCCCCCGTATTCTGGGGCATTACTCCCGTGACTTGGGTATCCTTACCTTGGAAGAAGCTATTTATAAGATGACCGGCCTGCCTGCAGAAATCCTTCAACTGAAGGATCGAGGGGTCTTGAAACCCGGTAAGGCTGCGGATGTTGTCATTTTTAACCCTCAAACCATTCGCGACCGGGCTACTTATGAAAATCCACGCCAATTCCCTGAAGGGATTCCTTATGTTTTTGTCAACGGTCGTCCGGTTATTGCCAGGGGTCAATTCACAGGTGAGCGCCCGGGGCAGCTACTCCGGCATCGTACCTAAAAATCAAAGCCAGATCTGCTCCTAATCTGAGAGGAAGTTAACCAGGCTAATCTACCATGGCAATGGCTTCAATCTCGATAAGAAAATCAGGTGAGACCAATGCCGTGACCCCTACTAAAGTGCTGGCGGGAGGATTATCCCTGAAATATTCAGCACGAACCTCTGCAACCGCTTCAAAATTTCGAAGATCTGTGAGAAATACCGTTACCTTTACAATATTATCCATACCGGCCCCTACAGAAGCCAGAATGGCTTTAATATTCTCTAAAACCTGCCGGGTTTGGGCCTTGATATCTCCCTTTCCTACCAGATTTCCTTTGGAATCCAAAGCGACCTGCCCGGAAATGAATAAGAGATTTCCTGGACCGACTTTCACGGCATTGGCATAATAAGGTTTAATCGGCTTAGCAACGGTTTCAGGATTAATAACAGTCTTATTCATAAAAAAAAATAAAACCTAAAAGGTAAAGCGTAAACATAGGACGATTTACCTTTTATGTTTTTTAGGTTTTACGTTTCAGGTTTTGTAATCCAGGTTGAAGGTAGGTAAATTTATGAACTCATCGTAGGATATCTTATTTTTGTGTCAACCAAATTTTAGAAGTATTTGAAAAATTGGGAACCGGTCATCTTTTTAAGGTCCATCCTTTCTCCCCTGGAGCCTTAAAGTAACCTTTATTTTTTTATTGAAATATTACTTTAAGGTAGTATTTTAGAAACGACTAATTAGAGAGGGGTTCCGGGAAGGCAGGTTGGAAACCTCTTTTTGCTCACCAGAAAAACCCTCGAACCCATGAGAAAGCGAGGGTAAGATAGTACAGCAATCTTGAGAGATATAGAGGTCTGCAGCCTTATTCAGAAATCTTCTATAGGCTATAGGGATGAGGTGATAGGTTTGTCCCATCTCAACAGACACGCCGGCTTACCCCCAGGATATACCATGAGAGATGAACTCCCCCTAGAAGAGGCCTTAAATCAGCTAAATCGGCAGATGATGGTAATTAATACCCTTGCTGCCGAAATCAATCAGTCCCTTGATCTGGAAAAAATACTGAATTATTCCCTGGATAAGACGATAGAAATCACCGGGGCCGATTTTGCAGGCGTTCTACTGGTCTCGGGAGATCAGAAGCTGATTCCGAAAGTTCTAAAAGGCGTTCCCTCTGAGAGGGTCAGGGAGATCCAGGAGCATCGACTCATTCTCTATAGAGGATTAGAGGAACAGGTCATCCGGTCTAAACAATCTGTAATTGTTGAGGACCTTACAAAGGAAGTAGAGGGGTATAAAGTAAAAAACATCTTTGAATCCCTTCAAATTTCTTCTTACCTGGGTGTTCCCATCTTAAGTCTGGATAAAGTATGGGGTGTGATCAGTATAGGAAGCCGGGAGAAAGGATATTTTACCCGACGCGACGTGGAATTTTTGTCGATCCTAGCCCATCATATTGGAATTGCCGTTAAAAGTGCCCGCCACCATCAACGGGAAAAAGAACTTTCCCTACGTAAGCAGGCAGCGGAGAAACTACGCCGGCAAAATGACTACCTGGCCGCTTTACATGAAACAACTCTGGCTTTAATGAACCGGTTGGAGTTACACGATTTACTGGAAGTTATTATCACACGGGCCGGGGAACTCCTGGGTACCCAACATGGTTATGTCCATCTGCTGGGATCTAAAGGTACGGAGATGATAGTAGGGATAGGGATCTATAGTCAGCGCATTGATTATGGGGTAAGACCCGGTAAGGGGTTGGTCGGAAAGATCTGGCAAACGGGTCAGCCCTTGGTGGTGGATAACTATAGTACCTGGCCAGAGCGATTGCCGGATCCCCAATTGGATAGCGTCCGTGCCCAGATTGGAATACCCCTTAAATCCGGTTCGGAAGTTGTAGGAGTCATCGGGCTGGCCTATCTGGAAGAGGGTCGGACCTTCGGAGATGATGAGATCGCATTACTGGGCCAGTTTGCCGAATTAGCCTCGATTGCCCTGGATAATGCCCGGTTGTATACGGCAGTCCAACAAGAACTGGCCGAACGCAAACGGGCTGAGGAAGCTTTACGGAAAAGTGAAGAACGGCTCCAGGCCATTTTGGATAACTCCCCGGCTGTCATCTACGTTAAAGATACCCGATACCGATACCTTCTGGTTAACCGCAGGTATGAAACCCTTACTCACCTCTCGAGGGAACACATTGCAGGGAAGACCGACTACGAACTATTTCCCAAGGAGATAGCCGATGCCTTTCGGGTCAATGATGAAAAAGTACTTACGGCCAGAACCTCCCTGGAGTTTGAAGAAATTTGTCTGCAGGATGATGGCCCCCATACCTATATTTCCATCAAGTTTCCCCTCTTCGATGCCCTGGGGGTTCCCTACGGGATTTGTGGCATCTCCACCGATATCACCGAACGAAAAAAGCTTGAAGAGCAGTTCCGGCAGTCCCAAAAGATGGAAGCCATTGGAAGACTGGCAGGAGGCGTGGCCCATGATTTCAATAACCTGTTAACCATTATTATGGGTTATAATGATCTCTTACTGAGGCAGATCAGCCATCTAGACCCAATTCGTAAGGACCTTGAAGAGATCAAAAAGGCTGGGGAGCGGGCTATCTCGCTGACGCGTCAACTTCTGGCCTTCAGTCGCAAGCAAATACTTCAACCTCAGGTGCTAAATCTGAATGTAATTCTGACCGATATGAATAAAATGCTTCGACGTCTGATCGGGGAGGATATTGACCTGATTATCATTCCCGACCCAACCCTGGGATCCGTGAAAGCAGATCCCGGACAAATCGAACAGGTTATCATGAACCTTGCAGTCAATGCTCGGGATGCCATGCCTCAGGGTGGTAGACTTATCATCGAAACAGCAAATGTTGAATTGGATGAAACTTATGCCCATGGGCACATGGGGGTCCAGGCCGGTCCTTATGTGATGCTGGCCGTGAGTGATACCGGTTCTGGGATAGACAAGGAAACCCAGTCTCGTCTCTTCGAGCCGTTCTTTACTACCAAAGAACAGGGTAAAGGAACAGGTTTAGGCTTATCCACCGTATATGGGATCGTGAAGCAAAGTGGAGGGAATATCTGGGTATATAGCGAGCCCGGACAAGGAACTACCTTTAAGGTTTACCTCCCTCGTGTTGAAGAAGTTGTTAAAACTCTCAAACCAGACGTTACCCCTTTAGAACCTTCCCGGGTCTTTGAAACCATCCTGGTGGTGGAGGATGAAAAGATGGTAAGGGATTTAATTTGTCGGATTCTGAGAAGAAACGGCTACACGGTTTTAGAAGCCCAACATGGGAGTGAAGCCCTTTTAGTATGCGAGCAGCGTACAGGCCCCATTCATCTCATGATGACCGACGTAGTGATGCCTGGAATGAGTGGTCGTGAACTTGCAGAACGGCTAACTCCCTCGCATCCGGAGATGAAGATCCTATACATGTCCGGTTACACAGACAATACCGTGGTTTATCATGGGGTATTAGCGGCAGGTACGGCCTTTCTCCAGAAACCTTTCACACCGGATGTCTTGTTGAACAAGGTACGGGAGGTACTGGATAGATCCCAAGAAAAACCCGGGCCAACCTGTGAATAGCAGGACAAATACGGTCCCCTCAGGCTGCCAAAAGTCCGGATTTGAAAGTTTAAAACTCGAGGGGAGACAATTTGATTTTTTGTTTATTATTTTTTTCCTTGACGCCAGAACCCTGAAAAGATTCAATAGGAATAAGGTGGTAGAACCGACCTCTACCCTATCCATATTAATCTCCTGAATAGCCTTCACTGTTTTTAATGGAACCGCAGGGGTTTAGTATGGATGGTTTATATACCCATCGGGGGCACCCTGTTTTGCCGTTAATTTGTGGGGACGATTCGAAGGGGTTGCCTGGTGAGCAGTTATCCTGCAAGCAGAGGAGTCCCAGGGAATTGCCTCTACAAAAAAATGAGTGGCATGGGTGCAGCGGCCACTCCTGAGGAAGGAGGATAAAATGTTAAGGTTGAGGTTCTGGGTAGTATGTATTTTGGCTGTTTGTTTGGCTTTTAGAGTAACCGACCTGGCTTTGGCCAAGACCCTTAAGATCGCGAAGACTGGAGCCCGCTGTGCAGACGATCCAAAATGCCATAATCGTTGGCATCCCGCTATTAAACCTGTAGAGACGGCGGAACCCGGCGACATTCTCATCTACGAAACCCGAGATGCCTTTGACCATGCTTTTACTCGAAACTCTACAGCTGCCGATGTCGTAGCAGCAAACCTGAACCTCGTTCATCCCCTGACAGGTCCTGTTTTTATTAACGGGGCCGAACGAGGAGATGTTCTCGCGGTTACTCTGATAGATATTGAGCCCGACGTTTTTGGTTACACGGTTATTGTTCCGGGTTTTGGATTCTTAAGGGATATTTTCCCTAACCCCCATATCGTACGATGGGATCTGAACCGACTTGAAGCGACTTCTCCTGACATGCCGGGGGTTAGAATTCCTTTCGATGGGTTTATGGGAACCATCGGAGTTGCTCCTGGACCTGAGGAAGTCGAAATCATGTACAAAAGGGAAGAGGCTTTGAGGGCTGCGGGGGGTTTCGTGCTTCCACCGGAGCCTAAAGATGCTCTACCCAAGGAGGTTTGTGGTCCGACGGGAACCCATAAGGATCGCTGTCTACGGACAATTCCGCCCAGGGAAAATGGGGGTAACATGGATATTAAGCAGATGCAGAAAGGTACAACCCTCCTCCTACCCTGCTTTGTAAAAGGCTGTCTCCTCTCCATAGGAGATGTTCATTTTGCCCAAGGGGACGGCGAGGTTTCCGGAACGGCCATTGAAATGGATGCAACGGTAACAGTTAAGGTAGAAGTCCGTAAGGGACTGGGTGCCTTCGTCCGTCAACCCCACTTTGAAGGAGGCGATCAATTGAAACAATTGGCCCCAGACCAATTTTATGCAACGGTGGGATTTCCTATTAAACCTGAAGGTAAAGTAGTCCCCTACAATCAATACCTGGATGGTACCCGGATTGGCCCCTTAATGAATCTTTCTGAAGATGTTACCTTAGCCGCACGGGACGCCCTCCTGCAGATGATTGATTGGTTGGTCAAAAACAAAAATATGACCCGGGAACAAGCTTACACCCTTTGTAGTGTAGCCGTAGATCTCAGGATTGGAAATCTGGTGGACGTTCCTAACTTTGCCGTCTCCGCTATCCTACCCTTGGAGGTGTTTAAGTAGAAAAAGTTAAAATCAAGAGGCAAGGAACAGGAAGGAATCCCGGGTTTAAAGTTAAGCCCTCACCTCCATCTCCCCTCTCCCAAAGCTTCGGGGGAGAGGAGATGGAGGTGAGGGCAAACCCCAGCCTCTGATTATGGATCGAAGAACCTTCTTTCGGCTTACTCTAATAGGAATGGCCGGATTTCTGATGGGTCACAGTCCGTATCGACAGTGGGTGGTTTACAGGAGAAAGCGTCTCTTTATTTTGACCAGCGCTGCAGAAGAAACTGCTTTCCCCTTCGGTCAAACCGTTGCCCAGGTGCTGGCTATCTACTTCCCCGAGAGTCAGGCCATGGCAGCCAGGGCAAGAGATTCTCTGGAAATTGTAAAACTTATCGGAAGTCAACAACTTGATGTGGCCCTTCTTCAAGCTGATGAAGCTCAAGACGCCTTCCAGGGAAAGGGAAAGTTCCAGGAGGAAGGACCTCTTCCAACTTTAAGAACCTTGTTTGTTTTTGGATCTTACCTTCTCGTCTGTCGAGAGGATTTTTCAAAACAAAAAGCCTATCAGATCGTAAAAACTTTGGCTGAACACGAGGAGAAATGGAAATCCCCAGGATTGGATTCGGCGGAGTCTGCCAACTTTTTCACTAAAAATAATTCAAGCCTCCAGACCATGAACTTTATTCCTCCTTTTCACCCTGGAACTCTTGACTTCTATGAAGGACGTCCCTTCCCAACCGAACAGGAGGAAATGCATTGAAGGCCGTGAGATTTCCAGCTTTCCCACTCCTCTCTCCCTCTCCCGTTCTCTTGCTCTGTCTTTTCGTAATAGTTTTCTACCTCTCTCCCTTCCCGGTTACTGCCCACGTGATTATCGATCCCGAGGCTATTCAGGGAATCCTTGCCGAAATCGACAAGGATTATCGGGAGTCTAAAGAAGGGATGACCAGTGAAGCGAAAGCAGAGGCCCTTTATCGCCTGGGTGAGAGAAGCCAGAGTATTGCCGATCTTCTCAATCAGGATCTCTTGGCCCACGGTCGAAGTGATCTTCTGGCTCAATTCCTTATCAAAAGACTGGAAACCTATGAAATCAAAATTACCTTTTCTGAGCAGGAGCAGCGTTATGTTTACGATCTGGCCGCTTTTCGGGAATATCTAAATCAGGCCCCTTCTGGGAAACGAGCCGCTGAAGCCAGATTTCAGGTGATCGCCCGAACTTTCTACGAAACCCTGGGAACCGATCCTTCGAAGATTGTGAAAACCGATGTTGCAGGGCTTATGAAAGCCGTGGCTGAAAAGGAACGGTTTCTGAGGGAATACCCCCAATATGAAAAAATCAAAGAAGTTCTGTTCTTTCTGGCTGTGGATTACTACCGCCTGTTAAAGAATGTTCAAGACCCGGAAAAGGTGAAAGAATATCGACGACTTTCCAAGGAAGCTTTGGAACGGCTTGTAACAGGATACCCGGGAACTATAGAGGCCCGGGCCGCTGAGACCCTTTTAGAGGGATTGTAGAAGTAGGGGAGTGTGGGAGTGTGGAGGTGAAAGTATGGGGGTATAGGAGAATTTACCCCTGTACTTCTATACCTCCATACTTTCACCTCCACACTCCCACACTCCCCTACCTCCATGCTTCGAAGGGAGGTGATGGACGTGGAGGACCGTTATGAAAAAATTTATCGTGAATTTCAATGGTCCATTCCCGAGCACTATAATATTGCCGTAGACATTTGTGACCGGCATGCGGCTTCTGATGAAAAAAAACTGGCTTTAATTTATGAAGATAACTCCGGTCGGATAGAAAAATATACCTTTGGAGATTTAAGAAGCTACTCTAACAGGCTGGCCAATCTGTTGGCGCATTTGGGAATCAGCAGGGGGGATCGGTTCGGGATCGTGTTATCCCAACAGCCGGAGACGGTCATTGCACACCTGGCCGGTTTCAAACTGGGTTTAATTAATATCCCCCTGTTTACCTTATTTGGTCCAGATGCTCTGGAGTATCGTTTACAAAATAGCCGGACCCGAATAGTTATCGTTGACGTGGAGAATCTGGATAAGATTTTGGAGATAAAACCCAGGTTAGAAAATTTAGAGTATATTATCTGTGTAGGCTGGCCGGATAAGCCGGCCCCCCAAGGAATTATCAACTACACCCAGGTGCTATCCAAAGCCTCGGATCGCTTTACCCCCCTTGCAACTACCGCAGAGGATCCTGCTTTAATCATTTATACTTCTGGGACTACAGGTCCACCTAAAGGAGCTCTACACGCCCATCGGGTTTTACTGGGACATTTACCCGGTGTTAACCTGGCCAACAACTTCCTTCCGCAGCCGGGTGATCTTTCCTGGACTCCTGCAGACTGGGCCTGGATTGGGGGTTTGATCGATGTTTTATTCCCCAGTTTGCATTACGGTATTCCGGTTGTGGCCTTTCGTGCAAAAAAATTCGATCCCGAGAAAGCCCTCGACCTGATGGTTCGACATGAGGTCCGAAATACCTTTCTACCACCTACGGCCTTAAAAATGCTACGTACCCTCACAGGGATCAAAAACAAATATCCTTTACGTCTTCGCTCGGTTCTTAGCGGTGGAGAACCTTTAGGAGAAGAAGTGCTGGAATGGGGGCGTGCTGAACTGGGTCTGGATATCAATGAATTTTATGGACAAACCGAAGCCAATTTGCTGGTAGGTAACTGTGCCGTCATCATGCCCATCAAACCCGGTTCCATGGGTCGACCAACTCCCGGTCATAAGGTGACCGTCGTCGACGAGAAGGGAAATCCCCTCCAACCCGGTGAAGTTGGGGAAATCGCGGTTAGGAAAGGCGATCCGGTCATGTTCCTGGGATATTGGCAAAACGAATCGGCGACCCGGGAGAAATTTATCGGTGACTGGTTATTGACAGGGGATATAGGTCATTTCGATGAAGACGGTTATTTCTGGTTCCGGGGTCGCAAAGACGACGTTATTACCAGTGCCGGTTATCGGATCGGTCCGGCTGAAGTGGAAGATTGTCTGTTGAAACATCCCGCCGTAGCCCTCTCGGCCGTCATCGGCGTCCCGGATGAAATCCGAGGAAGCGTGGTAAAGGCATTCATTATCCTGAAGGAAGGATATACCGCTTCTCCAACCCTGGCAATGGAGATTCAAAATTTTGTCAAAACCCGATTGGCTGCCCACGAATATCCCCGAGAGATAGAATTTGTCACGGAGTTGCCTATGACGGTAACGGGTAAAATCAAACGTGGAGAATTGAGGAAGAGAGCTCAAAGCTCGAAGAGGCTGCAAGGTTAAATACGGAGTAAAGTTAAATTTGCTTCGTTCTCTGCCCTCATTCCCAGCCCCTCTCCCGAAGCTTCGGGAGAGGGGAAGGTCCTCTGAAGGATGGGTATTACTCACCGTGCAGGTAGGTTAATACCCCGTCTTCAATCCGGGTAGGTGAAAGGATAAGCCTGGAATGGAATGGAGCAGGTCCCTTTAGATATTTAACAGGGGTAAGGATCATTAAATTGAAAAACTGTTTTTAATGAGAAATAATAAACCTTAAGAAAAAACAAGAAGTCAAAAAAGAAACAGGAGTGTAAATTTTTAATCATAAAAAACCTGCATGAGATTCCCTCCTGAAAAGGAGGTGATGAGATCTTGTGTTTAAAAAAATAATAGATAACCTTTAACCATTGGTTAAACTCATAGATGAAATCCTTACAAAGGTATGGGTCGGTAGTTAAAACAGCAGTTAAACATAAGATATTTTTTATTAAATTCTTCTTTAACCATAGAATCGATTTTATTTTTTCAGTTCTCGTAACCCTCTTTTTGTGGTTGAATCTTTCTTCCTGGATTGCATATGCCCAAACCGCTCCTCCCCCCTTTACCAGCGGTTCCACCACTGCAGCAAAATTTGGAACTTATGAGGTTGTCTTGACTGGTAATGGATCTGTAATGAATCCTTTTGATACCCCGGCAACGGTTACATTTATTCCCCCATCCGGTACAGCAAATGCTGTAACCGTATCTGCCTTCTATGATGGTGGTAATACCTGGCGGGCTCGCGTTTATGTAACAGAAACCGGTACATGGCAGTGGTTCTCGAATTCTCCAACGGATTCTGGATTAAATAATAAATCGGGGACCTTCATTGCAGTAAATTCGAATCTACGCGGATTGCTCAGGAAAGACCCTGTAAATCCTCGGGCCTGGAGAAGCGATGACGGGCGACCCTTCTTCCCCATCGGAGATACGGCATGGTATCTTTTTCACAATCAGGAAGCACTCTGGCAACAATATGTCCAGGATGATGCGGCAAAGGGAATTAATCTCCTGGGTCCGGTGGGTGCTTTAGGCAGCCCCTTTACCGGTCCAGACTCCTGGGGTAACGGTCATAACACCGGCAATGATCCGTGGATAGCCGGAGATACAAGCCGTTATGATCTCACCAAGTTCCAAAATGCAGAGAATCGGTTAATATGGACATTTAATAATTATCCGGAGTTGTACATCCAATCTCAACTCTTTGGAATGGAATGGCAATCCCAGTGGTTCAGCCTACCCCAGTCGGTACGAAACAATACGATGCGATACATGATCGCACGCTGGTCTGCATTTCCTAACCTCTTGTGGTTGGTCAGTGAAGATCAAGATGTCACAAACAGTACCACATTAGCCTTTAATCGAGAGGTAGGTAACTTCTTTGCTTCCATGGAGCCATGGAAACACTTAATGTCTACTCTCCCCAACCGTTTTCAAGGATTTCCATTTACCACTCCAGGTGATCTTAACTGGGTCGGTTATATCAGTTTCCAGGATTCCGGAGGTCCTGGAGCGTCTCAACTCAAAACTTATAGGTTTGATACCGTTCCACTTCATGTCCAATTCTGTGAAGACTACTATGAACAAGACTACGGGGGGCCACCCAGTGGATATAGTGATCCAAGATTCTATATACGCTGGAGCTTCTGGTCCTGGATTCTGTCCGGGGGATCGTATACCTATGGAGGTCGATGGGGTGTCATTCATCCCTATACTCAGACCGGGAGTCCCAATCTTCGATGGATAGGAGCCGGTGGGGTAAATTATACGGGTTATCAACTTCATGGTCTTGATTCTGTTCCCTATATCTGGTCCTATTTTAGGGATCGAAACATTGATTTGAGTCTTTTCCAACCCAATGACAATCTGGTAACCTCCTTTGCCATTAAACCAGGCTACAGTTGGCGTCCCAAATTGATGCAGAGGGGTACCTCTGAATTCATCGTCTACAATCCCAATGCCGGTTCAGAAGGGCAATCTGCTACGATAGAACCAACTATAACGGCAAGTATGACGATCGATTTAACTTCTGCCCCGGGCACTTTTCAGGTAGAATGGTATCGACCCCACGACGGTGTGGCTCAAAGTGGAGGAACCGTCACCGGTGGTGGATTACGTAACTTTACGGCACCATGGCAGGGCTACGACGTAGTACTTCGTTTATATACAGCTTCTACCCCGACTCCGACTCCGACCCGAACTCCAACGCCAGTTCCGACTCCGACTCCGACTCCAACTCCGACTCCGACCCGAACTCCAACACCAGTTCCGACTCCGACTCCGACTCCGACTTTGATCCCAACAGGAATACCAACCCCGACTCCAAGCCCAATGCCGGCATCAACCCCAGGACCAGATCCTACATCAATTCCAACGCCAACTTCAACCCCTACTCCTATACAGATACAGACCCCGACTCCGACTCGGACCCCGACCCCGGTTCCAACTCCAACCCCGACTCCGACTCGGACCCCAACGCCGACTTTAATTCCAACAAGAACGCCGACCCCAATTCCAACCCAGACCCCAAGACCTATTTCTACAGCTACACCAACCCCTACTTCCAATTTGATTCCGGACTTCTTCTCCCTTCCTATAAGTTGGGGGATTTCTGGAGATACTCCCATACCTCAGGATTATAACGGAGATCGCTGGGCAGACATAGCCGTATGGCGGCCTCTGGAAGGAAGCTGGTATATTTTGCTGAGTACTGTCGCCAGCGGCCTTATCCAACCCTGGGGACAGGTAGGAGATAAAGTTGTGCCGGGTGACTTTGATGGAGACAATAAAGCAGATATAGCAGTCTTTCAGCCCTCTACCGGACTCTGGTTTATCCTGAACTCTTTCACAGGACCTGTTGTAAAAAAGTTTGGAAAAGCTTCAGATATTCCAGTACCTGCCGATTATGATGGGGATGGGAAAACCGATATAGCGGTCTTTCGACCGTCTCTAGGTACGTGGATTATCAGACCTTCCCATGGAGGGTCTTTGATCCTGATAAGGTGGGGGCAAAATAACGATATTCCGGTACCTGCCGATTATGATGGGGATGGGAGGGCAGATCTGGCCGTTTGGCGACCCGATGAGGGAACCTGGTATATCAGTTTCTCAGGAGGAGGTTTCTTTATAGAAAAATGGGGCCTACCCGGTGATGAGCTGGTACCTGCCGATTATGATGGGGATGGGAGGGCAGATCTGGCCGTTTGGCGACCCGATGAGGGAACCTGGTATATCCATTTCTCAGGTGGGGATAGCCGGGTAACCTTATGGGGCCTGCCTGATGATATACCGATCCCTGCAGACTACAATGGAGATGGAAAGGCAGAATTAGCGGTCTGGAGACCAGGTAATGGAACCTGGTATATCCTTTTTGATAAGGAGTAGCTGGAACGGGAAGAAAATCTTTTGGGAGGGGAATTTGCTTTTTAAGATACCAGACCCAACCTTTGAAATAATCGACCTTTAATAAAAAAGATCTCTTCCGGTTCGAAGAATCCTATTAAATAAAGGGTTATGGGATAAGAAATTATCATGACCAGTTTAACTAAAATATCCAGAAGAGGCAACGGAATCGATATCTGAGAACTTATCCAATAAATGGCTAAGGCCGATAGAATTATTTTAAGAATTCGGACAAAGTCATAGGGAACAGGATAGTACTTTTGTGAAATGAAAAATGCCATAACAGGACAGAAGGCGAAAGATACGGTTGTGCTGATGGCCGCACCCATAAAACCTAGCCGGGGAATGAGTAAAAAGTTTAAGCCTAGGTTAAGGGTTGCAGCCAGGAAGCTGATAGTAAGATACCAAAAATTTTTGTTATTCATAAAAATTCCTATATCCACAACATAATACAGGATGTAAAATGCGTAACCTAAAACGACCCAGGGTACAACGCGATAAGCAGGCAAAAATTCTGGTGCAGCAATGAAAATGAGTACGTCTTTGATAAGTATAGAAATGATTAACCCCACAAAAGCCAGAATAAGAATTAAATAAGTAGTAACTTGCCTGAAAACTTCATTTCTGTTTATCCAACGCTTATAAATCTCAACTCTTTTAGGAGCCCAGGTTAAGTGAAAAGGGTCTCCCACAAAGATATTTAGCATCATTCCGAACTTATATCCTAAGGAATAGATACCTACTGCATTGAGGTCTGCAAGCCGATTCAGAAGAAAACGGTCCCCCATATTCAGGATAAATATAAAAAAACCGCTAAGTATAAGAGGCGCGGTGTACTTGAGTAACATAGGTATCTGAGAGATATCAGGATGGAATTTTACTTTCAAAAGCATATATCCAACCAGAAGCAGGCAGATAAGACCATTAGAAATAACCATACTCATGAGAATTCCCAATACCCCCCACCCTAATCCAACAATAAAATAAATATTTAAAGAAAGCCCCAAAACAAGTTGTAAAAGAGAGACTACAGTAAAGTAACCAGATTTTTCTAAAATCCTTAAATAGGTGTAAGAAACTGCGTTACAGAGTTCAAACGCTAAACTCACAAATATGAACGTAAAATGCCGGCTATACGCTTCACTTCCAAATACCCAGCGAGAGATAAATTCTCTGCTTGGAAGAAGAAAACACAGAGCACCCACCGAAATAACCACAACAGTCATCAGGATGGTACTCACCAGTCTGTTTTTATCCTTCATGTTCTCGGATTCAGGATAGAATCTTACCAAGGCAGAAGGGAGTCTCAATCCTAAAATCATGGCTAAAATAGTTGAGGTAAGGGTGAGTAGTTCTAAAATACCGTAATCTGATGTACTGAGATAGTGGGTATAAATGGGAATCATAAAAAAACCGACCACTTTAGTCAGGATATTACCCAGGGTATAAATGGAAGTATGTTTTGCAATGTTTTTAAGATCTGCAATCATATCAAAGAATTAAGCCGGGTTCAAGAAACAAACTCAGGTTTATAGCTGACGCCTTCAAAAGGCTTTAGCCTAAAATTAAGTTCTTCTTTAAAGAGTGGAACAGCCTCTGTCTGAGAATTTTGAGAGCCTGTATTAACTCCAGGATCAATTGTTTTGCATCCCACCGGGTAAGTTTTAAAACGGTAAGGATCAGGTATAACTTTTCAACAAAATCAAGGGGAGCGCGCTTGATAGAGCGAAAATGCTCGACCAGATGCCTCCAGGAGGTTAAGGAAATATTTCCCACGGTCTTAGGATCATAATGTGCCTGCTGCCTTTCTACAGAAGGATCACTACTTGCAGCCTGTGGATGAATTCGTCGAAAAAATAAATACTCGGGTAGCTCAAAAAATTGACCGTATAAAGTCAGTTCTGCAAGTAAAACAATATCCGAGGCGATATAATTTCCAAGAAGTGAAGTTTTACTTAATAGATCTGAACGTATGAGTCCAAACATGGCATTAGACAGGCTTAATCTAAGAAATAACTGGTAAAAACGGTCTCTGGCTCGGGGAAATCGTAGATCAAGGCAGTCGTCATATTGACGGACAACCTGTCCGAATTCATCAATAATATTTGTTTTAGGATAACAGAGAACCACCTCGGGGTGCCTGTCTAAAACTTCTTTACACTTTTCCAGAAAGGTAGGAGCACACTTATCATCTGCCGACATCCACTTGAAGTATTCTCCTGAGGATAACTCAAAAACACGATTAAAATTTTTGGAGGCACCTAAATTTATATCGTTCCGAAAATACCGAATTCGCGGATCTTTAGCCGCATAGTCTTTGCAAATTTGTTCTGTACCATCTGTTGAGGCGTTATCTGAGATGATCAGTTCAAAATCCTCAAAAGTCTGAGCTAATATTGAATCCAGCGCTTCTCTTAGGAACCTTTCACCGTTATATACCGGTAACCCAACACTTATAGAGGGTCTACGAGTATTCATGGAATAACTCCTAGCCCAAATTGTAACTTATCTATAAGTACCAGTCTTTAAATAAGTTATAATCAAGCTATAGTTAAGTTATGGAGATTAAAATTCTTAAAGAACTACTTTTCTACAATAAAAAGCCTCAGCATATTTAGACGGTGCGTTGGATTCGACGCCCCGGATCCGGAGTAAGGACAAAAAGGTATCTGCTGTAAACCAATGTTTGGCTTGCTGAGTTTTAAAACTGTTGAGAAGATATTCAATCTTTCTATGGCAGGTTGATTCATCTAAATGTACGAAGAAATTAGGAGATCCTAGATCGCCATCATATTTAATTATTTCATACTCGAGGATAAAATGATTTCTAAAAGTATTCCAGGTGAGTTCAGAAATGAACCGATGGTCTTGATGTAAATCATTTCGGTAATGGGTAAAAATGAGGTCGGGAGAAAATTCTTGTTTTAGCCGTTCAAAATATTCTTTGATTTCCTTACCAACAAAGGGAAAAAAACCGTCTCTAAAATCCTTGATGATAATATTCTTTTCGGTCGTTTGCTTTAAAAAGAGATCAGCACTTTTTAAAGCTTCTGAGGCTCTTTGCGGGGTGGAACTAAAAACGATCCAGTAAACTATACTCTTTTCCAGACTTTCTAATAGCCTGAGGAGAGTGCCCCCACAACCGATTTCAATATCGTCGCAATGGGAGCCCAGGCACAAAATCCTGTAATCTGAGTTACTCCCTTTAGTAAAGTTCAATTTAAGCATTTCTTGTTTCCTTTTGTGAAGGTTCTTCGACTTTCTCGAGCCATATTTCTCTCCAATATGGAAAGATACTTCGTGGACAAAGCTGATGGTAAACCCCTTTACAAATCACGTCTTCGAGGATAATGCAGTCATTGGGTAATTTTATCATTTTTCCTGTTTTTTCATGGATGATCTTTTGGACCCTCCTGGCGACTCGATAGGTCCCTCCGCAATAAAGGGTCATCTCCACATCAAAGGATAAACCTCGATTTTTATTGTTTACATCCAGGGTTTCTAAGATTTCTTTATGGCTTTTAACCCGAACAAGTTCTCCGGGTTTAAGATTTAATACCGCCGACGGGGTTTTCTTAAGCTTTCCTTGTAGATAGGGATAAGGATCCTTACCTCGAATTTTTTGAAAGGTATTAAAGAGCCATAACAAGGCTCTATAACCGATACCTACATGGAGAATTTCATTGAAAATCTCGAAAAATAGGGTGTGAAGAACCTCCAGGATACTCCGATTACCGGATCTTAAGTCCCTGAGGTAATGCTGGAGATCCCACCGGGAAAGGTCCGATGTGGCTCTTCGTAATTCCGTCGCCTGGCAAGAAAATACTTCCCCCTCCCTATCTGAGGTACAGGGGACGACCTCACTTCGGGTTGCTTTAAAAAGCGTCTCGAGGGTACAAAGGGGTTCTTCAGCCCGTAGGGGCGGAAGGCCTTCCGCCCGTACTTCTACCCTTTTAAGCCAGGCCTCCTTCCAAAATAGTAAACATCCCGCTTCACAGCCCCCATGAGCTTCTCCATCACATCTTAATCCTTCCAGATGTACGGTATTTACCATTCGTCTACATCCAGTTTTTTCGATGGTATCACAAGTTTTATCGGCTCTTTTATAAACTTTGAATCTTTTGCCACAATACTTGAGCATTTCCGGCATGAAGGGAAGAGCTTCTAATCTACCCTTTTCATCGAGGGTACGAAGGATTTCGTCTGGACTTCGTACTTCCACAATTTCTCCAGCCTTTAGATTCAAGCTATATTTTTTCTTAGATTCATTTATTTGCATATAAGATAATTTCTCCTTTATGGAGACCCCCTAAAGTAGGGGCGGAAGGCCTTCCGCCCGTACTTTCTATACCAGTCGACCGTTCGTTTTAATCCTGCTTCTAAGGAAGTTGTAGCCTTCCATCCTATCAGGGCATATGATGTTGCTGTATCGGCGACTCGTATTTGTTCAAGAGGTCTTTCACTTAAAGCCCCGAATAGAGGTTGAATTTGTGGATTGATCAAACGAACCAGGTGTTCTACGAGGGTACGAATGGAAACCAGATTTCCCGATCCTATATCCACGGTGCTGCCTTCTATATGGGCTGCCTGGGCTGCAGCAAGAAATCCCTCTACCACATCTTCAACATAGATCCAGTCAACCGGTCTTCGGCCACTGGTGAGCTTTGGAGCCTCTCCCCGGAGTAAAGAAAGTATCGTATACGGGATAAGCTTCTGTAGATCCTGTTGGGCGGGTCCATAAACCATGAAGATACGTAGAATAACGACAGGAAGTTGATAAAGCGCGTGAAACATACGGGCATAAGCACTTCCCGCCCACTTGGCCACGGCATAGGGTGAACAGGGAACGGCCGATAGATCCCCTTGTTCTGGTTCTTCCAGGGAACCGGCCAGGATAATTCGTTTACAGCCGATTTCATTTACTACCATTAAAAGGTTCAAAGTACTGACCAGGTTGTTACGAAAGGTCGTCATGACAGAGCTCGCATCCCGAGACCCGGCTACATAGCTCGCCAGATGAAAGATTAAATCGGGCTTAATATTCCTTAGAAGATTCCGAACCTGCTCTATTTCCGCTAAATCTCCTTGCCACCAAAAAGGGCCGCTCTCCCCTCTGGAGCGTTTTATTCTGGAAATAGCATGCACTTCTGCACCACTCTTACACAGACGGGAACATAAATGGGATCCGATAAATCCACTGGCACCGGTAACGAACACCCTTTGGCCTGAAAGCTGATAAAGAGATCTGACTGATTTAGTTTCCATTTATAATCATCTCTTATAATTATGGAAATTTAACCGTAGGGGCGGAAGGCCTTCCGCCCCCTGTACGGGCGGAGGGCCCTCCGCCCTTCGTTTTTTTAATCTTTAGAGTGAGATTTGGATTGATTTTGTTCTTAGCTTAGAAGGTTTCCACACTTCCCAGGGGGTATCTCCCCGGGCATACATCTCATCTAAAATTTGCTTATCTTTAAAGGTATCCATACACATCCAGAATCCCTCATACTTCCAGGTGATGAGTTCTTTCTTCTCAATAAGCCGCAAAAAGGGTTCTTGAACCAAGTCTTCTTCCGGCTTTATGTAATCGAAAATTTCCCTTTTAAAGACGAAAAATCCCCCGTTTATCCAGATATCCGACTCAGCTAAACTTTGTATGCCGGTTACTGTTCCATCCTCTTGGGCTGAAACAATATGAAAGCTATGATTCGGTCTCACAGAGAGAAAGCATGCTATCTTATCATTTTTAAGAAAATAATCTATCAAGTTCGGAAGATAAAAATCGGTGAGGCCATCGGTGTAATTGGCCAGGAATATTTCTTCTCCTTCTAAATATTTTTCAACGGCTTTTAACCTCTGACCGACGTTTGAATTTAGACCGGTATCTACAAAAGTAATTTTCCAGTCTTGAATATCTCGATTGAAGAGCTGGAGCTCTCTGCCTCCATTGGATAAAATAAAGTCATTGGAAAGATACTCCTTGTAATCCAGGAAATAGTTCTTGATGGTATCCGCCTTATAACCCAGGCAGAGGATAAAATCTTTATATCCATAATGGGCATAATACTTCATTACATACCACAGTATGGGTCGGTATCCGATATGTACCAGGGGCTTGGGAATGGTTTCAGAATATTCTTTTAACCGCATTCCCAGACCACCACAAAATAAAACGACTTTCATCTGAATCTCTCCTTTGGCCTTGATGATTTGCAATAAATTGTAGGGGCGGAAGGCCTTCCGCCCCTACTTAATCTGAAAGTTCCTCCAGCAAATCATGCTCCATGAGAACGTCTGCCACATTTTTAATTAAATCGAACTTTAAACCAGATCTGTCTGCGATATCCAACAGCGTGTGGTTACCGTCGGACAGATTCAGAACCCAAAGTAGGGCCAGCTCAAAAGTTCCCACATCTTTTTGCCCTCCCATTGCCCGGTATAATCCCCTTTTACCTAACTGGGGTTCGCACTTGGGATTTTTGTTCAAATATTTCTTGTTATTCTCCAGAACATTCAAAACGGCCAGGTATTTTGAAAAGGAATCTGCCAGATACTCCGGTCGAACGAAATCCAGATTGTCTGCTGAGGTGTGGTACTCCGGAAAACGACCCTGGGGGGTTCTCATGAGACATCCCACAGGGAGATTAAATCCAGGCGAACAAAACTGCCTTTCGTCATAACCATAGGGGGAGAAGTCTAAAATCTCATAATCTTGACCGGAATGCTTTAAGATGTGACTGACCGCTTTATCTATTTCTGCATCTCCCCGGCGACTTTTCTTATAGGTGGACTTACCCGAATCTCCTACGTTGGCTACTACCAGTCCATGCCTGATCCTGGACACATGGGTTTCATTTAAACAGAGCCAGGTAATAGAACCGATGGTTCCTGGAATGAAAAGAAATCGATAGGAGTATCTGAGTGAAAGGGAACCTAGTTGTTTGGCCAGGAAGGTTACCAGGGAAATACCCGAGAGATTATCATTGCAAAGTGAGGGATGACAGGTATGACAGGTCAGGAGGATTTCCTCTGAACTTTTTCCTGGAAGGTAATATTCTCCATAGGTTAAATGACCTTTTTCCAGGGAAGCGTCAATACACACTTCATATTCATCTTCCTCTAACTCCAATAATTGCTTGTGACTTAGACAGAAACCCCAGTTTTCCTTGTAGTAGGAGGTTCGATAGGGGATCCAATCCGGATACTCTGGTAGTGTGAAAAGATGTTCCCGTAACTCGGCCAGGGATACTTTGGTCTTGATCGGTATGCTATAATTTACAACGTGCAGGTTAGATTTCTTGAAATCTATAATCTTCTTACCCTTTGAATTTTTTACATAGGCATCACGGATGTTCCATTCTTTGGGAACCGTCCAGTCGAACACCTGAGTCCCGGTTGGAACTTCATACCTGTTTAAGGGAATGTAATTTTTAATTATCTGCAGGGTCTGTCGGAAACCATCTCCCGTAATACTCCGGCAGATAGGATACAACTCAGAGATGAGGTGATACATCTCTTGACCGATTTCGTCAGGTTTTAAAATCGCAGTAAGTTGAGCTATATCCATTTTTCTAACAGATTCGGTTCCCAGGCCTTACATGTACGGGCGGAAGGCCTTCCGCCCTTACTACGCCCTACGGTGGACCAGGTTTTACCTGAGACGAATCCATGATTTGTTCTACCCGTAGCCCCATAGGTTTATTTTATCTGCCCACTTCAAAATCTGGATGAGTTTGATCCTTTAACGAGATGATGCGTTCCTCGGTTTCAGGCCAGATAATCTTAAACTGGGGATCATTCCAACGTATCCCCCGGCTGTAGAGGGGCATGTAAAATTCGGACATCTGATAAAACACTTCGGTATTGTCCATCAAAGTCTGAAATCCATGGGCAAAACCTTCCGGTACGTATAACATTTTGCGATTCTCTGCCGTGAGTTCCACAGCAATCCATTCCTTATAGGTTTCGGAGTTCTGACGTAAATCGATAATCACATCGTAGATAGCTCCGGCAGTACATCGAATCAATTTAGCCTCCTGATAGGGGGGAGCTTGATAGTGCATTCCCCGCAAGGTACCCTTTTTCTTGTTAAAAGAGATGTTACACTGTACCAATCTTGGATTGAGCCCATGTGCTTCAAACTCCCGCCGGCACCAGGAACGGGCAAAAAAGCCACGCTCGTCTTCTCGTCTTTCCAGCTCGATAAGGTAAGCACCTTTGAGTTTTGTTGGCTTAAAAATCATGGATAAATCCTTGGCTCGGGGATAGGTACAAGGAATTGACCTCCCCAATTCCGTATGTACGCCATCTGTTCCATAATTTCGTCTTTGAAATTCCAGGGTAGGATCATCACGTAATCCGGTTGAGTCTCCTTGATTTTATCCGGCGGAAAGATAGAAATATGGGTTCCCGGTAAAAACTTACCTTGTTTATAAGGGTTACGATCCACGGTATAATCCAGAAAATCAGATCGGATACCACAGTAGTTCAATAAAATATTTCCTTTACCCGGAGCGCCGTATCCGACAATAGATTTTCCCGATCGTTTGATACCGATCAGGAGTTCTAAGAGTTTACGCTTGGTTTCCTTCACTTTTTCGGCAAAGGAAGTATAATAGGTCAGATGGGTAATTCCGGCGGCTTCTTCTCTAGATTTAAGTTCCCTGGCCCTCTCACTTACAGATTGAGCAGAGTTCCCTGCGTGACAGGCATAGATTCTTAACGAACCACCATGGGTCGGGAGTTCTTCCACATCAAAAAGCTTCAATCCATGTTTTGCAAATATCTTTTCGGTGGTAAACCAGGAAAAATAGGAGAAATGTTCGTGGTAAATCGTATCGAATTGATTTTCCTCCACCAGGCGCATGAGATGGGGGAACTCCAGGGTAATAACGCCCTGGGGTTTAAGGAGTACTTTCAGGCCCTTCACGAAATCATTCAAATCGGGTACCTGAGCTAATACATTATTACCCACTAAGAGATCGGCCTGTTTACCTTCGGCGAGCAATTCACGGGCTAATTCCTCCCCGAAGAACTTAACTAGCGTTGGAACTCCTTTAGCTATGGCGGCTTTGGCAACATTAGCTGCAGGTTCGATTCCCAGAACCGGTATCCCCATAGCCACAAAGTGTTGAAGCAGGTAGCCATCGTTACTGGCCGGCTCTATGACTAAACTCCGGTCATTCAGCCCAAGCCGTTTCGTAATCATTTCTACATATTGTTTGGCATGCTGGACCCAGCTATCCGAATAG
The DNA here is from genome assembly GCA_035559535.1 of Candidatus Limnocylindrales bacterium. Classification (NCBI taxonomy): domain Bacteria; kingdom Bacillati; phylum Chloroflexota; class Candidatus Limnocylindria; order Candidatus Limnocylindrales; species Candidatus Limnocylindrales bacterium. The sequence goes on along the minus strand of DATMBG010000044.1, from coordinate 27,161 downwards.
GATGAGAAATAGGCATATTCCGAAAATATTTCTTCAGGAGCTACATAGACCTCCAGTTGAACCAGAAAACAACGCTCGCAGACGTAGGGATGGAGGGGATAGAACGGCTCCATCCGGTTGAGTTGATCCTCGCTTATATAACTTTCACAAAGAGGAAGCATTCCTAAATCCACAAAGATGTGACGTAAACCAAAACCACAAAATCTACAACTCGGAATATTTATCATCACAAAATTCCTCCTATTTATCACGCCAGCGCAGGTTCTCGTCTAATCGGCCCTCATGGATCAGTTTCTTAATCTGATCAATTCGTTTGTATTTTGGACCTTCAAAGTCTGTGATCGTCAGTCCGACTTGTTGGTAAGCTTTATAAAGTTGTTCGGCTCCCTGTCTGGCATTCCACTGGGGTTTATATTCAGGTAGGGTACGGATCAGTTTACCGGAATCTACCCGGTAACATCGTTTATCCGGGCCTGCATCCTTTGCAAATTCAATGTAACAATGGGGAATCGTTTGTTTAACTATCTCTGCTATCTCACGAATACGATAATTTTCTTCTGGTCTGCCGACATTAAATGCTTGATTATGTACAAGTTCACGGGGGGCCTGGAGTACAGCCAGGAAGGCACGAGAAATATCCTCAATATGAACAATAGGTCGCCAGGGAGTCCCATCACTTTTCAAAAAGATTTTACCGGTTATGAAAGCGGAAGCTGTCAGATTGTTGAGAACCACATCAAGGCGTAAACGAGGGGATACCCCGTAAGCCGTTGCACTACGGAGAAGGATGGGGGAGAAATTATCGTCGGCCAGCTTTACCAGGTCTTGTTCGGCACGTACTTTTGAAATTCCATAGGCGGTAACCGGATGAAAAGGGGCTTCTTCATTCAGTAAAGCATCCCCAGCAGCCCCATAATTACTACAGGATGAGGAAAAAAGAAAGCGGGAAATCCCAACTTGTTTGGCTATCTCAGCCAAACGAACCGTTGCTTTATGATTGATATCGTAAGTTAAGTCCGGGTTTAAATCTCCCAGCGGATCGTTGGATAACGCAGCTAAATGAATAACTGCATCAAAACCTTTCAGATCAGATGCTTCTACATCCCGCAGATCCTTTCTTATTTCTGGAACGAGGTCAACGTCACTTCCAAACGTGCATGTCTCGTAAAAATTCGTATCTAATCCTACTACCCTATGCCCCGCCTTTAGAAGCATAGGAACCATCACCATTCCAATATAACCTTTATGCCCTGTGACTAATACTCTCATGGATTATTCCTTTCTTGATTAAGAAATTGGGTCGATTCTGCATATTCCTTATCAAATTCCCACCAAAATATCTCGGCTTTTAACCAGCAGAGGACGGTTTCTTCACATCCTTGTAGTCAGCCTTCATTTCTTTATAATTTTGTTGTTCTTTAATCATAGGGTCAGATGTTATCAACACCGTGGATTTCACACAGAAAATATTTGAGATTTTCACCGAAACAGATACCTTGTACGGGCGGGGAAGGCCTTCCGCCCGTACTCTAATTAAACTCTTGTGAGTTATGTAACTACTTCCTTTTGCAATTCAAGTACCACCTTATAAAATGGGAGCCAAAAGTTTGAACCATCCAGAGGGTAGGCGAAGAACCAGAATATAGTTCGTAACGGAGGGCCTGATAAAGAAAAGGTCTAACTTTCAGACCTATAATCTGACAATTTTTTACTTTCCTTTTTAGGGAAGTTTCTTTTTTAAAAGAAGAGAATACCTTTTAGGAAGAAACGTCTAATTTTTAGACTCTCGTTTTTCCAATTCAACCCTCATCAACCATAAAACCCGATGGGTTTATACTCTTATATGGGTAGGGGAGGCTGGGGTTTGCATGCCAGACCATGCAGCATCCTACTCCTTTTTTAAGATAATGTAGACATTCAATATACGGGCGGAAGGCCTTCCGCCCCTACGGGTTGTAGGGGCGCAGTTACCAAATCCCTACAAGACCCTGTTATATTTTGTAGAGATGAAGCTCAGGATAGTATCTAAACCCCGGGAAGAAAAAATTTCCAGGCAGTTCAGGCTCGGATCTCACATTTTTCCAGGTTTTTAAGTATTTTTTCCTTAACGAGATGGATATTCTTCCCGATGAATACAGCTTGAGGTTTGATCTGATCCCCGTCTTTCAAGGTATACCAATTAAAATCAAACCGTCCGCAGGTGTAGTTAAACAGGGACGGCATGCTTTCGTTGATGAATTTCATGAATCCCTTAGCCCGATAGACATGGGAAGGTAACTCGGAGAGAAAACGCTCGAACTTTTTACGTTCCAGAAGGTTCTCACCCTTATAGATGAAAGCGGAGATTTCGTCCTGTTCCAGATGGGAGTGGCCTTCTGTATGGGGACCCGATGGGGAGGTACGAAGTTTTTCCCGATAATTCCGTACGCTCGTACCGAATAAAAGATCGGTTTTAACCTGACCATAGGAAGTAGGTAGAAGAAGCGCCCGGTCATTCAGTTTTTGAAGATACTTTTCAACTTTACGGAGGTGTTTTTCATCAACCAGGTCGATCTTGTTCAGAACGATAAAATCGGCTGCTTCAATCTGTTTTTCCGTAACCACGCTTTGAGAATGAATCCCCAACAGATTTTCTGCATCTACAACCGTGATCACCGCATCCAGGGTAAGACCGGCAACCCCCAACTCTTGAAGGAGGGGTTGGGGTTCGGCGACGCCGGTGGTTTCGATGATAATCAGTTCTGGATTTGTCGTTTCAACAATTTCCTGTATGGCCAGGGCAAAGCGAAATCCAATGGAACAGCAAATACAGCCGTTATCCAGTTCTACCAACTTTTCAACCGCTTCCAGATCTTTGATTACTTTTCCATCCACCCCCAGATCACCCAATTCGTTCATGACAATGGCTACCCGGCGGTTGTTGAGGCCGTGTTGCAGTACATATTTCAGAAGCGTCGTCTTTCCACTTCCTAAAAAACCGGTCACGATATCGCAGGGAATTTTATACATAGGGATTTCCCTTTGTCCATTGTCCGTAGGGGCGGAAGGCCTTCCGCCCGTACATGGGGCTGCCGTAACCTGCGTGGAGCAATCAAAGCCAGATCAGGCCTGTCCAAAGGTTACGACTTTGAAACAGCAAACAACGGACAATAAACCATGGGCTAATTGGATATTAAAACCATTCGTCTGACCTTTTGAGGATTAATCGGATCCCTTCGGTCACGGATCAGAATCGTTTTGAATCCTTCTAGTTTAAGAGAATTAAAATGGGTATCTTCCATAATAATGTAAACCGAATCGGACGATTTTAGAAGTTCATAAAGTTGAGCAGGCTCTTGAATAATAGGAACTATTCGTTTGACATAAAACTGAAGATCGTATCCATTGTATCGGTAATTGACCAGACGGTGAGAACCAACCCGGGAGGCCACCTCACGAAAGAACTCCTTACGGGTTCTCAAAGAATCCATTTTTGGAAGGCCTACGGTAAACCAGGTTCCCCAACCAACGGCAAGGGCCAGTATAATTACAGAGAAGACAAGGGACCCTCGAAATCGGAGAAAATGGGTTTTTGAATTTTTTGATTTAAGGAACAGAATAAGGAGGAAACTACTCAAAACAGCATATATGAGGCATAGAACAAGGGCTATCTTAACCAGATCTGGGAAAAAGAGATAAACAAAGATGAGGATCCCCATAGGTCCTAAGAGAAAAATACCTGCAATGCTGAGGATTGCGAAAGAGAAAAGTTTTTGTTGTCTCTCAGAAGCCTGACCGGTCAGATAGTTATCCCAGATCCATGCAACCAATAAAGCCAGGGCCGGACAGAGAGGAAGAAGGTAGTAGTCTCGCTTTGTGCTGGTTATAGAAAATATAAAAAAACTAGGCCAGATCCAAAGGAGAAGGAAAACAAGGGCAGAAGGTAAGGAGGTAGAAGGGTAGGATTTGGCTTTGTATTTCTCCCCGATAGCCAGGAACCCAGCCGGCAAAAATAAGGACCAGGGAGCCAGGGCTTCCAGCAAGGCGATAAAATAAAAATAAAAAGGTTTGGCATTCTGATAATTGGGACGTGCATAGCGAAAGAGGGTTTCCAGATAAAGGATTTCTCCAAGGTTAGGTACTCGGAAATAGACCAGGATGGCCCAGGGTAAGGTTATAAGCAGGAAAATCCCGATTCCTATTAAAATAGTCCGCCAGGGGCAAAGGGTAAAGGGTCGTTTCCGCAACAAACTCTCCTCGACCCTTTGCTTTTTGCCATCCTCCTCTGATTTACTCTCTGCCACCTCCTGTTTCCAAATCAACCTCCATCCTAAATAACCCAGAATGGGAATCCCTGGAATCATGACTCCGACAGGTCCTTTGGTCATGGTGGCTAATCCCATAAACACGAAGGCCCAAAGATAATATCGGCTACCGGATTTTCCCTGGCTTTGAAATCCCAGTAGAAAACATCCTAGGGTAGCCGTTGTTAACCAGGCCAGGGTCATATCCAGGTTGATGGAGCGTGACATAAGGATATACAAAGGGCTGGTAGCCAATATAAGAGCGGATAACCAGGCAATGCGATAATTAAAAAGTTGGAGCCCAATGAGGAAAGTCCATACCAGACCCAAAAATCCACCGATGACGGAAGGAAGACTCAGGGTATATTCGGTGACCTCTCCTGAGAGAAGAGAGCAAAAACCGGCCAGCCAAAAATAAAAGGGGGGTTTGGTGACCAGGATTTCTCCGTTAAGATGGGGAATAAGCCAGTCTCCCAAAGTCACCATTTCCCGCACGACCTCCGCCCGCATACCTTCGATATCTTTGGCCCAAATACTTTTCTCTCCCGCCTTAAACCAAAAGAACCCGCAACTGAGAAGGGCGAAGCCTAATACCGGTCCCAGTTTGTATTTCCAAATCGAATGAAAATCGGCTTTACCCATAAAAAGAGACCTGTCTATCTATTCACTATGAAAATGTTACCGGGTTACCCCTGAGGGCAATTCCTGGACTACCCTTAAACAAGGCAACTGCAGGGTCTATCTCCACGGCTTATGCCGTGGTTCCACAGGGAAACAGTATTCCCTTTTGACTATATTATAGCAGCTCTATTTACAAATACAATCTACAATAAAGGCTTGTACCTGTAACAATTTAGTAGGTGTTACTTTTTCTTCTGTCTAAACCCCCCCCAATCCCCCCTCGAGGGGGGACTGGGGGAGGTGTTCCCTTCCAGGGGGACTTCAGCAGCAACCCCACGTCAGTCCCCCAGCCCCCCGTATACGGGGGGATTAGAGGGGGGGGGGGTCAGGGGGTGTTTCTTTTTCCATCTACTAAATTGTTACAATTACTAAAGGCTTCTAAATCCTCCCTGGAAAGAAAAAGGCGGCTTCAGGGCCGCCCTCTAACCTGTATTATAACTTATAAAGGATTTACTTCTTGTGGACTAAGAAGTAAAGATTTTTTTTCAGTGTCATACTTTGTACCTTTCTACCCTCACGCCCGGCTCCTTTCCCCCATCCCTTCCCTCTCCGTCCACGGGGAGGGAAGGGATGGGGGAGAGGGGAGCGAGAAGGTTTAGGGGGCCAGCTTCCGGTGAACCTCCTCTCCCGAAGCTTTAGGAACGGGGGAAGAGGGGAGACCTGTGAGGTTCAACGTAGAAAGGGTAGAAGAGGTAGAGATTTACCTCCTTTCCAGAGTTATTCTTATCGTCTTTCGACGGGTTTAACTCGAACTTCTTTAACTCCTGGCGTGTTTCTTGCGATTTCTACGGCTCTATCCATATTTACTCCCGGAACATGGGGGGTGAGGGTTACAACACCGTTTTCGGTATCCACATCGATATCCAGAGCTTTTATCTGGTCATCGCTGGCAAACTTGGTCTTGATGGCCGAAGTGATGGTTGCATCGGAAATTTCCTCTCCTACTCCCTTGGCTGCTTTTCCTACGGCTTTTCCACCTGTTACCGCTCCTTCTTTAATGGTAGTTCCAATGTTTTTAAGTGTGGAAACCGCCCCACCTTCCTTTTTATGACCCTCTTCCCTTGCCTCTGTACCGGCTTTGGGAGTTATAGAGAGGTTCATGCTCTGAATAGTCTGTTCATCGATACGTCCGGTAATAAGAAGATTGTGTTGACGTTGATATTCTTGGAGCGCCGATCGGGTGGAAGGTCCCACAATCCCATCCACAGGTCCGGTGTAGAATCCTTCAGACTTCAAAATTTCTTGGACCTTCCTGATATCTGCCCTGGAAAGATTCATCTTTTCTTCACCCATCATGGGAACCGTTTGGCCAGATGGTTCCGCAGCCCATAGACTACTCCCCAGGGAAGAAAGAAAGAGGGTTAATGCCAACATAAAAACGCTTTTTTTCATACTTGATACCTCCTGTACTTTTTATTCATCTCCCGGAAATGGTCCAGAAGAAAATATAGGATCTCCCGTAGAAAATCAGATCCTCTATCTTTTCCTACCCATTCCCGTATTTCGCCTTTGGAAAGCCAAAGGCTAGGATCGCAGATCGAGTTTCATGGATCGAATCGTCTCTTTGTTGAGATATCCGGTTACCGTAAGATAGTGCCGCCTCTGATAAGACTTTAAGGCCGCTCGGGTTGCAGGGGTCATAATCCCATTGATGGGTCCTGTATAATACCCCTGGGCCTTGAGAAGCGCCTGCGCCTTTGCAATGGTCGCCCTTGAATAACGGGGCGCCTTTTTAACTTTCACTACGGTAACTTGCGAAGTGCGTGCTTCAACAAAGGGGACACTTCCTAAAGAAGAAAGGAAAAGAATTCCTAATAAGAGGATTCCATAGCTTCTCATACCTTTTCTCTCCCTTGGTAACCCTTTGATCATAAAGGCACCCTCTACGATTTCTCCTCCTAAAGATTTTTTACGAAAACATATAAGAATAAGAAGCCTTGAGGAATGAGAAAGGATAATAACTTTGCGTATTAAGTACCTCTATGATCCCTAACCAGGATTTCTTTAGATTCCTTAGGGTCCTATCTTCTTCTTTTATTACAGCAAAAAGAATGCCAGACTAAGTTATCCCGGAGGGGATCTTTTTCAGATCTATTAAGAGTTTTTTTCTTATAATTGTCGAAGGGCTTCTACCGGGGCGTATTGATCTGTCAGGATGGGAACATCCTTCGTTTCAATCCTTGCTGTATAGAGCTTCTCGGCAAATTCATCTAGCCGGGGTACCTTAACGAATCCAGATTTTAACTTCTTTGCCGTCTGGACGATCTGATCTTTGGAGAGATGGTCGGGCCTTAAGGTAGCAAAAATAATCAAATTTCCCTCTAATTCCATATCGTCTCCGGGTTCCCAGTCTTCCGGGAAGACCAGAACCTGGGGATAAACCATACTGAGGGTTTTAAAAAAGGATCGAAAAAGCTGGCTTTTTTTACCCCCTAATGCTCCCAGAAAGTTAACGGCGATAACCCCCTGGGGGGTCAACCGCTCTTTGACCATTTGAAAGAATTCGATGGTCATCAGATGAAAAGGCATGGTTTCACCAAAGAAAGCGTCCAGAATGATTAAATCGTAGGGGCCCTGGTTTCGTACCACGTAAACCCGACCATCTTCTATAAAGATTTGGGATCTGGTGTCTTCAGGGATATAAAAATACTTCTTTCCAACTTCTGCCACCACGGGATCGATTTCCACATTTTCCACCCTCACGTGAGGGTAATCTTTATAAAATTTTTTGGAAGCAGCCCCACCCCCCATACCGATAATCAGAACTTTTTGAATATCCGGTTTAAAAATCCAGGCAAGTTGAAAATAATCGGGGTAGGTAAACTTTGACCGGTAAGGATCCCGGATATCCATACTGCTTTGCCAGGTGCGATCAAATCGCAGGAAGCGATATTGATCGTTTTGAGTTACAAAAACCCGATGATAGGCTGTATCCCGTTGATAAATAACCTCGCCAAAATCCGGTGAAATAATACTGGGTTCTGGTAGCTCCTGGAAGAAAAACCAGGTTATGATCAGAATAGCTGTGCGTACCGTAGCCTGGATGGGGGTAGTTCGTTTCAAGGTAAGGAGTGAAATGAGGATCAGAGCGGCTCCTAAGCTATAAAAAATGGTTCGGACCTGTATCAGAGGAATTAAAACGAAGGTGGTCAGCAGTGTTCCTGCAATACTTCCCGCCGTAGAGATGGCGTAGAGAGTTCCGGATACATTTCCCATGGTTGCAACTTCTACGGCTGCCAGCCGGATTCCATAAGGGGAAACCATGCCCAACAACATACTGGGTAAAAAAAAGAGAAGAAGACAGGTCATCAAAGGGGCAAATCGAACTCCCAATCCCATATTGATTAAAAAAGTAATGATTTGAACTGAAAAGAGGGGAATAGCCCAGATGACAAAGCTGGTCAGGAAGATGATCCGTCCCAGACTTTGTAGGCGTGGACTCCGATCTGCTACCTTTCCACCTAAAAAGTATCCGGTCGTCAAAGCTGCTAGAAACACGGAGATTAAGCTTCCCCAAACATAGATAGAGCTTCCAAAATGTGGCGACAGTACCCGGCTTCCTACGATCTCTAAAGCCATGAGTACGCCTCCACAAACAAAGATGACGATATTAAGACGCATCTTTACTCAGGGAACAATGAACAAAGAGCAATAAACAAAAATTTGTTAATTGCTGATTGTTAATTGTTGATGGCTGATGGTTAATTATCCTTTTGATAGGGAACCGCCAGAGCCGCCGGGGGTTTTGATTTTCCCACGATTCCAATCAAGGCCACAATGGTTAAGAGATATGGGAGCATCAAGAGAAACTGATAAGGAAGCCTGGTACCCAGGGCTTGAAGTCTTAATTGAAGTCCATCGGCGATTCCGAAAAGAAGTGTTGCAACGGCAACACCGTAAGGATTCCATTTTCCAAAAATAACTGCTGCAATGGCAATAAACCCACGTCCGGCAGTTATATTGTCGGTAAATCGATTTAGCTGGGCCAGGGTTAAAAAGCAACCTCCCAGACCGGAGAAGATCCCTCCCAGCATCACTGCGATATATCTCATTCTCTCCACCGGGACTCCCAGCGTATCTGCGGCCCGAGGATGTTCACCAACGGCTCTTAAATTTAATCCAAATTGAGTCTTAAAAAGAATCCAGGCACTCACAGGAACCAATAAAAAAGCCAGGTAAACCAAGGGATTCTGATGAAAAAGGATGGTTCCTAGGTAAGGGATATCTCCTAAGGCCGGGATTTTAAGGGGAGTTAAAGGTTTTATGCTGGGAGGCGTTCGGGAGGTCCCGAATAAAGCCCTGTAGACAAAACTCGTTAATCCAAGGGCCAATATATTAAGGATAATTCCGGTAATGACCTGATCTTCTTTTAAGGTAATAGTTATAAAGCCCATAATCAGGCTAAAAACTCCACTTGCCCCCATTCCGATCAGGAACCCTAATCCCACATGATGGGTATAAAAAGTTCCAAGAAATCCGGCCAGAGCTCCTACCAGCATCTCCCCTTCGATCCCGATATTAAGGATACCGGCTCTTTCTGAAAAGATTTCTCCCAAAGCTGCCAGTAGAATAGGAACGGCCAGCCGTACTCCCGATGCTAGAACTCCAACAATAAAAGCTTGGGTTAAGATATCCGTAGCTTTCCATCCGTTGTTTTATGTTCGTTATCCTTTACGAAAAGCAACGGATAACGAACATGGAACAACGAACGACTTCCCAATACAAAGAGAACGATGAGGCTTTCAATAATCAATACTAAAGAGTTAGGAACTCCTGCGACCCGTTGCATGGTATCTGCTCCAACAATGAGAGCCGCAAATAGCATACTAACTAAGATTACAGCCAGAGGTTTTAAATGTGCAAGTAAAGCAACCACAATGGCAGTATATCCGTATCCTGGTGAGAAATTTTCCAGAAGGCGATGATGAACTCCGGCAATTTCCCCCATACCGGCTAAACCGGCAAATCCTCCACTGAGAACCATGGCGATGAGGATAATTTTTCCTACGGGAATTCCACTATATCGACCGGCATCTGGATTTAAACCGACAACCTGAATTTGATACCCCAACGTAGTCCGTGCTAAGAGGATGTGGAGGGCTCCGGCTCCGGCAATTCCCAGAAGAATACCGGCATGGAGTCGGGTTCGTTCAACTAAAATTGGAAGTTCCACAGACGGTTGAATCAAGGCCGACTGGGGTAAAAATCCACCGGGTTCTTTTAAGGGAACATGAACAGCATAGTTAATCCCGAGAATGGCAATATAGTTCATCATTAAGGTGGTAATAATCTCGTTAACTCCCCATCGTATCTTGAGCCATCCGGGTATGGCTGCCCAGAGGCCTCCGGCAAAGAAACCAGCCAATCCCGTAAGAGGTAAGGAAATGAAAGAAGGAAACCAGGGCAGGTAAATTCCCATTAAAGTGGTTGCTAAAGCGCCCAGGTGAATCTGACCTTCGGCTCCTATATTCCAAACTTTACTTCGAAAGGCCACACATAACCCAAGTCCCGTTAACATCAACGGAGTCGCCTTAACAAGGGTTTCCGTAAAGCCATTTAAACTCCCAAAAGCCCCCAAAATAAGGGCTTTAAAGGCTAACAGGGGGCTAGCACCTACCCAACTTATGAGAAGACTACTCAGCAGGAAGGCCAGTAGAATCCCAAGAAAAAATGAGAGAAGGGGGGAATAGAGGAACAGGAGGGATCTCTCCCTTCTCCATTCCTGGACTTTCCTGTTTTTCCCTGCATTTTTCTCTACCGGCTTTTTCATAATCCACTCATCCAGCGTCCCAGGATTTCTCTATCAGCCTGGTCGGCAGGAAGGAGTCCGACAATTTGCCCTTCATAGAGGACGGCCACGCGATCACTGAGGGCTAATATTTCATCCAGTTCGGTGGAAATTAAGAGAATGGCCACCTGATTCTCTCGTTGTTCTAAGAGTTTCTGATGAACAAACTCAGTAGCTTCTATATCGAGACCCATAGTGGGCTGAACGGTCAGCAGTACTTTCGGAGACCGGGTAAGTTCGCGACCTACTATAAATTTTTGCTGATTTCCCCCCGAAAGCATTCGCATGGTAGCTTCTGGATGGGGGGTTTTAATATCATAGGAAAGGATAAGGCGTTCTGTAAACTTTCGAATCTCGGTATAATTTAACCAACGAGGCCCAGGAAGAGCGTTCCCTATTTTGAAGGAAAAAGGAGCTTTATGAAAAGAACCCAGGATGGCGTTTTCCGGTAAGGGTAAATCCAGTACAAGACCCATCCTTAGTCTATCCTCCGGAATGTGGGCAATCCCTCTTTCCAAAAGCTTACCCGGAGGTTCATTCAGAACTTCTTGACCATTCAGGAAGACCCTTCCACCCACGGCTTTACGCAAACCGGCCAGGACTTCTACCAACTCGCTTTGACCATTGCCGGCTACCCCTGCAATCCCAAAAATTTCACCCGCCCGGACAGAAAAAGAAATTTTTTTTAAAACAGGCCGATTTTGATCGTTTATAGTTTCCAGTTCCTCGACTTTTAAAACCTCCTTACCGAACTGAACAGGCTTCTTTTTAAGTGCCATCCTTTCGGTTCCCAGGGAAACCTCTTTACCGATCATCATCCGGGCCAGATTCTCTTTAGTTACTTCTTTTTCAGGCCCTCCCTGCTGAATTTTAACCGTCCCCACTTTCCTTCCATTTCTTAATACGGTGGCCCGATCACATACCTGCATGACCTCGTTCAATTTGTGTGTGATGAAAATAACGGACTTCCCTTGAGTTGCGAGGGTATGCAAGATCTGGAAAAGTTCCTGGGTTTCCTGGGGAGTCAGAACCGAGGTAGGTTCATCGAGAATCAAAAGTTCGGCTCCGCGATAAAGGGCTTTGATAATCTCCACCCGTTGTCGACTTCCGACCGAAAGGTGTTGAACTCTGGCCGTCGGATCCACTTGAAGTCTATAACGGCGAGAAAGTTCGGCGATAGCCTGTTCTACTTTTTTAAGATTTAAAAAGGGACCCCTTTGCCTAAAGCCGATCAGGATATTTTCGACAACCGTAAAGTCGGGAATTAGCATGAAATGCTGATGAACCATTCCAATTCCCAATTCAATAGCTTTTCGAGGAGAGCTTATTTTAACCTTTTGATCTTTGAAATAGATTTGACCGAAGTCCGGTTGATAAAGGCCGTAGAGAATATTCATCAACGTAGTCTTACCGGCCCCATTCTGACCTAACAGCGCATGCACCTCCCCAGCTTCGATTTCCAATGAAATTTGATCATTGGCAAGAACCCCGGGGAACCGCTTCGTGATTTTATCTATCCTTAAAAGAATGAAAGTATGAAAGTATGAGAGTGTAGGAGTACAGGAGAAAGGAAATAGAGAGGTATGGGGGTATGGAGGTGCGGAGGTGTGGGGGTGTGGAAGTTGAGAGTGTGGAAGTATGGAAGTGAGGGGGGTAGAGACTCGTTCATCCCCCCCACTCCCTCACCCCTATACTCCCATACTCCTACACTCCCCCACTCCCATACTCCTACACTCCCTTACTTATTCCGTTGGTTTAACAATATCCGGTACTTGGAGTTTTCCCTCCAGAATATCCTTCTTAGCTTTGGCAATTTTATCTTTTACTTCCTGAGGGATTACTTTCTCCAGTTCATGGTAAGGGGCAATATCCACTCCACCTTCCTTTAAGCTATACAGATAACTTTCTTTAAATTTACCGGTCTGAACGTCCTCAATTATTTTTTTGATTGTGAATCCCACATTCAGCACGGTACTGCTGAGAACGGTTTCCGGAGCGAGAGAATACTGATCTGCAATGCCACCGATGGCGTACACTCCCTTTTCCCTGGCAGCTTCGATAACTCCGTAACTGATTCCATCTCCATTAATATAAACGACATCTGCTCCGTTTTCGATATGGGCCAGAGCAGCTTCTTTAGCTTTTGCAGCATCCTCCCAATCTCCAATATACGTGGTGAAAACCTTAATCTCAGGATTTGCTGCTTTGGCTCCCAATTTAAAACCCTCTAAGGCCCGGACAACGTCCGGCACGTCGAATCCCCCCAAAGCACCGACTTTCCCTGTTTTGCTCATAGAAGCTGCCAGCATTCCTACCAGGTATCCTACTTCATGGGCCGGCCAGTCATAGAAGGCTACATTGGGAGCCGACTTAAAACCGGTAGCCCATCCAAATTTAATTTTCGGAAAATCTTGAGCGACTTTAAATACTGCATCTCCATAGTTGAAACTGTGGGCTAAAATGAGATCGTATCCCGCCGTAGCATATTCTCTCAAAACCCTTTCTACATCGGCTACACTGACATTCTCGGTATAGGCTATTTCAACCCCTAACTCCTTCTCGGCCTGCTTAAGCCCCTCATAGGCTGCCTGATTCCAGGATACATCGTTGATTCGACCGGGAAGAATCATGGCTACTTTTAGTTTCTTGTCCCCACTCTGAACCTGATAAGGGAGTAAAAACTGAACAGCTAAAATCAAACCTATAAACCCCACAAGATTTTTGAATCGAACCATCTTTACCCTCCTTTTGCCTGGAAATTCCCCTTAAATTCTACGTTAAAGTCTGCCCTTGTATTCCCTCTATAAAATAATTCCTTAGGAGGAGTTCTTCATCTGTTTTATGAAACTGTTACCTCACATTTTAACCCTATGTTGTAGAGTTAAATTGAATAACCATTCTGCATGGGAGAGGAGCCGAGGGATCCAGGCTCCGGGGTAAGAAGGTTAGCCCCAGCGGGGCAACCTGTTTAACAGGATGCGGCCAGGGGGCTTGAAAAAATTCTGAATTTCTGAATCCCCAGACTTTCGTCGGGGCTACCAACCGTTCGCCCCTGACAGGGCTTTTCAGCTTAACCCGGCTCCCTCCCCGTCCACGGGGAGGGAAGGGATAGAGGCGGGGACGAGGGGAGTTAGGAAGTGAAAGCAGCCCTATGAGGCCAAAATCAAGTAAACAAAGTACTCCGTCTGTTTCCGTTACAATTTGATACAACTCGGAAATAATTTATTTATCTCTCAGGCTTATCCTCAGTGCAGTCCAAAGATACCGGAGGTTACGGTCTGAGACTCAGTTTATGCAAAAAAATTATAGAAGCCCACGGAGGAATTATGGAAATTCAAAGCGAGTTGGATGTAGGAGCAACGGTTTTTTTGAAACTTATAAGGTCCTGATTGATAGTATCCACTCCGCAGGCTTTTGCCCTTCTTTAGGTTTTGATTACCGTTCGGAGAAGGTCATCCGTGTAACAATAGGATGGGTTGTGGCTGTTAAACCCCCATCAACCGGTAATACCACACCGGTCACCCATCGTGCCTCATCGCTGGCCAGATAGACAGCTGCCCAGGCAACATCCCATGCCGTACCTTCGATGCCCAAGGGTACCGCGTTCTTACGGAGGTTACGCTCTTCTTCGGTCAGACTCTCGGCAACCATGGGGGTATAAACAGGGCCTGGAGCAATACAATTTACCCGAATGTTGTCCCTGGCATGTTGGACTGCCATGGTCCGTGTGAGGGCAATAACACCGCCTTTGGAGACGGCGTAAGCAACAAGGCCGTGGCCTCGCATTCCGGCCACAGAAGAAATATTGATAATAGCGCCACCACCCCCCTGGATCATTTTGGGGATGGCATATTTGCTACAAAACAGCATGCTTTTTAGATTAATGGCCATGGTTCGGTCCCAATCCCCCTCGGTCACATCCAGAACAGATCCGGGCATTCCTACTCCAACGTTATTATGTAAGATGTCCAATCTTCCATATTGCTCTACGGTATATTCAACCATATCTCGCGCCCGGTTTTCCTGGGTCACATCGGCCTCAAACACGGTACTTTCTCCCCCTTCCTCCTGGATGATCCGATGGGTTTCTTCAGCGCGATCGGCAAATTTATCTACCAGCAGAACTTTGGCTCCTTCTCGGGCAAAGAGAATGGCCGTGGCCTTGCCATTACCAATGCCTGGTCCTCTGGAGCCGGCTCCTGTGACAATGGCAACCTTCCCGGCCAGCCGTGGTTTTCTTTCTATCATAGTTATATGACCTCCGTTTTCGATACCAAATAGAATCGTTTTACCTCAGCTTACGCTGTCTGACTTTGACTTCAGTCGTTAGTTCATCTAAATTAAGAAGTAGGATCTGCGTAGCCGCATGAACCAAATCCGGCGAGCACTGGGCCTGGCTAAATATTTTCCCTTGGGCCAATTCAAACCAGAAAGGTGGTAAGTTATTCATGCGATGAACCATACCCCCTGGCACATCTGGGGCAGCAAATAGGATTTTGTTTATCCTCGAGGTACTTAATCGTACCAGGCACATGGGGCAGGGCTCCAGAGAGGTATATAAAGTGTAAGCATCTAACCCGGTGGGTTCTGGATGGGCATCCTCAAAGTCATCCATGACAACCATTTCAGCATGTCGATCACTTCGAAAGTAGGGATGGAATATTTTGTTATGTCCTTGAACTAATACGTCACCTTGATTGTTAACCAAAATACACCCAACCCCAAAGTTGCCGACCCCAACGGCCTCCAACGCCAGAATACAGGTAAGCCACACATAGGCATCGTCCGGATAGTTTTTATTAAATTGATACTCCTTGAGATAGGTTCTCCAGGTACGAATACCTTCCGTTGTTGGTTGAATCCTGGTCAAATATTGCTGTCCTACCTCCTGAATTACCATATTCCTCATCTATTCATTAGATTATTTCCGCAGAAGCTTAAAGGCATGGTTTCCACTTCGGGTCCTGAAGAACTGGAGAATCCAGATCATGGCCAGGGGTTCGAGATATCGGGACCCTTCGATCCCACCGATATCGACCACAGACCACCCAAACGCCTTCAGCAAATCCGTTACGGTTTCCTTGGCCTTGCTATCATTACCACAGATAAACATATCAGGTGGACCTCCTGGAAAATCCGGATGAACCATATGCGGGCTACCCACACTGTTGAAGGCTTTTACTACATGGGAGTTTGGAAGCCAGCGTTGTACCTGCTCCCCACCGGAATCTGTGTGGCCTACTGCCAGTTTAGGAGGCATGGAGGAGAAATCCAGAGGATTGGTTGCATCGATCACAACTTTCCCGGCCAGGTTTTTAGGATCCGCCAGACGAATTGCATTTTCCGTTCCGGTCCATAGTGTAGCCAGTACCACAAGATCCCCAAAGGCTGCAGCCTCTGCAAAGGTCCCCGCCGAAGCATTAGCCCCCGTCTTGGCAAGCCAGGCCTTAACTTTTTCCTGGTCAGGATTTCGAGATCCCATTTTAATCCAGTGGCCTAGTTTCACAAATCCAGATCCCAATACCTGACCTACATCCCCTGTTCCAAGAATACCTATTTTCATAGGATTCGCTCCTTTCCCCAGGTGGTTCTGACAAGATAGTCCTAATCGATTCTATGAACTAACTCGAGCCGGTTACCACTGGGGTCTTCGAAATAAAGTGCATAGTAACTGGAACTGATTTCCGGAAACAGCTTGGGTCCACCGGTGATATTTCCACCAGCCCCACGGATTAGAATACTGAGTCGATCGACTTCTTCACGACTGGGCAGCCAAAACGCAATGCGATTCTTGTTTGGATGATGCTCAGGATCTTCGGTTATTGCGAAGTAAGGTGCACTCGGTAAGTCCCCGTCACCGGCAAACACATTCCATTCTCCACTGTGAAATGTTCGCTTGAATCCCAGGGCAGGTAAAACAACCGAATAAAACGGTAAAGCTCTCTCAAGGCTTTTAACACGAAGATCGATATGACTGAATGGGTTCATACTTATTTCTACCTGATGAATTGAGTTGAATGACTCAAGAACTCACCAGGTGTCAGAATGGGTATCGATACCTCATTACGAATACTCAAAAGATCGTGATCCATGGTAATCAGGACCGCTCCGGTAGCTTCCGAAAGGGCTACAAACTTTCGATCGTCCGGATCGGTGATAAAGTTAAATTTATCAAAATGGGTTTCGCCCGTGTAGTAATCTTCTTCTTTGAATAAAGTGGATACCTGTTCCCAGGAGAGATGGGGGATCTTCCGAAGAATATGCTGAATTTCCTGCCGGATCTGTTCATTCCAAACCATTCGGATCTGTCCACCCCTTATCTGTTCGAGGATCTGCGCCGATGAACTTTCCGGGTTAAAACCTGCCGCGACAAAGACATTGGTATCTAGAACTATTACAGGTTTTACCATTTCATTTTGCTGGTTTAATTTTCAACTTTTCCAACCCCCCTGTATTTATCCAATCGATGGTAGAAGTCCTGGAAGATAGCGTCCCGATTCAACCTGTAAGCTTCTCGGATCAAATGACGACGTGGATCGTTGTTCCAGGTACAATAAGCTTTTCTGTTTTTCTCAAACGTTAGTTTTTGGGTCAGGAAGGGGGTGAAGTAGCCTTCGGTTTGCAGCGGGCTGACCGTGAGGAGCGGACTGGGAATAATTATCGTCTCGACCCACGTAGGATTAACAAGCCAGGCAATAGGAGCCATGTCCCAGATAGGCCTGGAAATGAACTTCTTCTCTTCGAGATATTCATGGTACGCTTTATAAAGATAGTTCCCGATTTCACCTCGTCCTTTAAGGCGATTCTCCACCTCCTCCACGGTTAGAAGCAAATGTTCAGCCACATTACGACAGGGTATCCGTACAAGTGGGACCCCGCAATCCAGAACTACCCGCGAAGCATAAATATCCTGTCGTAGATTGAACTCGTCGGTGTTGTAATAGTTATAGGGATGGCCGGCAAGCCAGACTACTACCATTTTTCGGATAATTTCCGGCTTGAGCAGAATGGCCGAGGCAATATTCGTGATGGCCGCAATACCGACCACATAGAGGAGTTCGCCTTCTGGTTGGGTTTCGACCAGATGGATCAGATGCTCTGCTGCTTCACTCCTAATGGCTGTGCCCTTAAATCCTGCATTATCCTCGGAAACCCATCGGTCAGATCCTCGAAATACCGGAGGGATATGAGGTAATTGGGGTCCTTGCAGCTTACCCAATATTTCTTTTGCCACTTCGTAACTTTTCTCCATGCCACGTTTTTCATCGTTTCCCGATCGGGCATTGGCAAATGGAGCTGCATAAATGGCCTTTACATTCAGGCGTTCTGGCGCCAGCAGTGAGTAGACGATGGCAAATTGATCATCCATTTCATTGTAGGGATCGGTATCGAGGACCATGGAGACTCTATGTTGAGGTGGTTTAAGCAATTCTAAGCGTTGAGTAAGGGAAATTTCAGGGTACATAAAGTCATCACTTTTCCTGGTATATTTTTTTATACTCCCGGCTCCCTGATAAACAGGAGTTTTTCTCTTCGCAGGTTGCTTGCAGTAATTACAGGGTGTGCAATACCTGGAATCCTCAAAACCTTAACGCCGCTTCAAGAATGCGGCTGTAAGCAACGTTTCACCATTTTTGTAAGCAATACGCTCGGCAACTTCCGAAGGTAGTCCGGCCAGCCACCTGCGAGCCCAGTTGGCATTTGAAACAACCACATTCCAACGATCGGGCACGTAGGTATCCGTACCGATCATGAAACGGTCGGGAAATTCAAGAAAGATCTCCCGCCACTCAGGTGTTACCTGGTCGTTTGGAGCCACATCACGGCGAACTGCCAGATCGGCCCACAAATTCTTGTAGCGGCGCATCATCTCACCTACGCGAGAAGGTCGCTCAAATCCGGCATGTGCCCATAAGATCCGTGCCTCCGGATCCTGACGGAACATTCGCTCCACCGCATCTGCATCGGAATGTGCGTGTAATAGGAGACCGTGTTGCTTCGCAAGCTGAACCGTGCGACGTACCACCGGCAGATCTGCATCTGCCCCACTTACATGGAACTCTCCAATGGCAACGTACGAATATTTTTTCAACCGTTCCTCCAGATAGGCAAGGACCGACTCATCGTGGATCCAACTGGAGATTTCTCCACGCTTACGGTAAGGCCTTAGCTCCGGGATAATCAAATCAGGGGCTTCTGCATAGAGCTTCTGGGTCCCCTCATCGTTAGAACTTGACACAAGCGCCCGTATCACGCCGGCCTTTCGTAAGAGCGCAATCGCCTCTTTTGGTGATACCACCTCCCAGGCATCCTGGCTATAATGAATATGCGCATCGAAGATGGGTAGCTCGGCTGCCTGCACACCTATGACCCCCTTAAATAAAGCCAGGTCCAGTATTAAAATGATCAGAAGGATTCTTTGCATATCGCTGCTCCTTTCAAGTTCTGGGTGTGTATATGAACTGCCTGCTACCTTGTCTTACGAGATGTTTAGTGAATTTTATGCATTCCTCTAACCGGCTGTTAAAGGTTTTAGTAAAAACTCATACATAACCAATTAACATCTTTTCGTGTAACAAGATCTTGACTTTTAAGGTAAAGGAAGTCAACTATAAAACGAGTTTTTAAATTTAGTTTTATTAAATGGGTTTCTTTACTAAAAATCAAGGGAATTTTGAGGCGTGTTGACAAGGGGTCGATCAAGGGATCGATCAGTTAGAAAAACAATCGTCTTTCTAACCTAAGGTTACCTTACGGTAAGTTCCTTGTGGGTTCCTGTGCACTCCAGGAGGTGTGAACGATCACGAGCTTAGTATTGTCAGCATTCATGGGTAAGGAGCAGCTCACGATAATCCTGTTGGACAAATCGCCTGTCTGATTCAACACATCATCAACGCATGATTACTGCATGGTCAGCAGAAGGGCATCCACTTCCTCTGCAGTGTGTCCGCCCGTGCGTTCCCATTAACATTCTGTACCGGTCGCTCCAGTTTCTTTCGTCTGTGTGCATAACCGGGTACCACCTCATGCCCGACACGGGCAAAGAGTGTACCCATGATGTCATGGGGTGGTCATCGGTGCATTGATGAGCCGCACGGCGATAACCGCGGAACACATCACGATCAGCGTGCTGACGAGGAACACCGCCCTTAAGCCGGCTCCGCTCGCAACCAGCCCCAGTGCAGGGTTAGCGAGTCCCAACGCCAGGTCGAGAAAAGCCGTGTAAGCCCCTGTGGCGAGGCCATGATTTTCCGGCGGCGCGCGGCGTACCGCTTCCACGCCAAAGCCGGGGTAAACGAGCGAGTAGCCGAGGCCGGTGAGCACCGCCCCGAACAACGCCAGCGTGGGCCGAGGTGCAAGCCAGATCAGCGCCTGGCCAGCCGCTTCGATCAGCACGCAGACCAGCGCAACCCTGGCGCCGCCGATCCTATCCGGTAGATGGCCAAATACAACGCGCCCGATGACGAAGACAATGCTGAAAGCGGTAAGAGCAAGCCAGGCCAGGCCCCACCCCTGTTGGGCAAAGAGTAGAACGATAAACGTTGTGGTAGCGCCGAAGCCGATGCTGCCGAGCGCCAGGCCGAGACCTGGTACCCAAACGGCACCGACGACTCTCGTGAATCCAGGGCGGGTCTGGGACATTGGCGCAATGGGGCGGAGCGGTGCGACGAGTAGCAGGGTGACGAGGGGGATCAGTGTCGTCACAAGTGCAATGGCTGCAAAGCCGTAGCCAGCGTACAAAGCAGTGCCGGTCGGCGCGCCGACCGCATAGGCAACGTACATTGCCACTCCCACCCAGGCCATGACCTTGCCCGTGTTCTGTGGTCCTACGAGCGCCAGTCCCCAGACGAATGCCCCCACCGTGATAAGGCTCTCCGCCACGCCGAGCACGGCCCGACCCACCAGCAAGATTGAGACTGATGTTACCGGAGTGCCGACGAAACGGAGCGATAGAAGGTAGAGGAGACCCGCCGCCGCGGCAACCAGCAAACTGGCGACGACTGAGTACTTCGCGCCCCGGTTGTCGGCATAGTGGCCTGACCACAGCCGTGAGACCAAGGTCGCGGCGTACTGCGCGCCGGCGACGAGACCGACCACGAAGGTACCGAGACCAAGGCCCTGATGCACATAAAGCGGAATTACCGGCAGCGCAAAACCGATGACAAGGTACATTACAAAGACCGCAGCCATGATCGCCAGCAGTACCGCCATGATGGGAATATCCGTCGCCGTAGGTTGTCGGGAAGCGTTATCGGACATGGTTAACTCTTAGATGATGAAACACACGATCAGAGCAAAGCCACCCGGGGTGGCTTACAGACTATTCGGCTCTGAGTGGAAGAAAGGGACGTTTACTACCCCATACTGAAAACCCTACATGATTCCATCTGGACAATCCTACTAGTTGGGACGTTTCTCAAAGACGCCCTTGACAACCGGTATTGCGGAAAAAACGTTAGGCCACCCCGCATAAAAGGCCAGGTGTGTGAGCACCTCAGAGACTTGGGCCTTCGTTAGGCCATTATCCATTGCCCTATTGAGGTGATACGGGATTTGCGCGACCTGACCTGAGGCGATGAGGGCGCTGACAGTCACCAGGCTCCGGTCCCGAGGTACCAAGGCCGGACGTAGCCAGAGGTCACGGAAAAGCACGTCACTGGTATACTGCACAAGGCCCGGTGCTACTGGACCGACATCCTGCTCAACACGAGCCGCGCGTTGCGCCTCGGCAGTCTCGTCGAGGGGAAGAAGTTCACCCGAGGCCGGTGGAAGCTGATCCGATCCGATTCCACGCTTACTGAAAACATCTTTCGCGACTGCGACCGCCGACATAGCATTTACCCAGCCAGAGTAGAACGCAAGATGCGTGATAATCTCAGAAATCTCACCTGGTTTGACGCCGTTATCCAGCGCCAGGTTGAAATGGTATGGCATCTCGATCGCCTGATTACGCGCAATCAGGACCGCTATGGTAACAATGCTGCGGTCTCGCGGGGATAGATCCGGACGCTTCCATAGATCACCCAGAAGAGTGCCTTGCATGTATCGCTCGAGTGCCGGTGAGACCATCCGAATATCCTCAGGTGTCAGCCCTGGTAGAACAGTATTCGATCTTGGTGTAGCTGCTGTCTTGTCCGCCTGGGTGCAGGCGGAGACCACTAAGGAAAGCCACACAACTGCCTCAGTAAAAATTTTCATTTTCTGCCTCCTTTCACAAGGGTGTGAATTCGGGTTACGCTGAAGCGCTTCTCCAGAAGAAAAAACAACATGACCATCATGGCAAGCAGTTTCATTTGCATCCTTTTCCTTCTCATCCTTTCGATTCAGTAAATAATAATCGGAGCCTTCCCACAGCAAACAGGGAAGCTTATAGCTCCTGCTGCGTGGACCAGAACAGGATCTCGTTCACGCCCATGTCCTCCGGCTGGCTGATCGCGAAGGCGACTGCCCGCGTGAACGACTCGGCAGGAATCGCGATCTCATAGGCTTTACGGACTTTCTTGGCTACATCGGGCTCAGTCATGCCCTTGGGCAGTTCCATAGCAACTGCGCCGGGTGAAATCACCGTCATGAGGATTGTACCTTGCGTGGAGAGAAACCGGACCGCCACCTCGCCCAAGCCACTACTGGCCCCCGTAATAACGACGACTTTTCCTTCAATGTTGTTGCTCATAATCTTAACTCTTGCTTGCCCTAACAGTCGCTCAGCGAACAGTCATTTGCTCCAGGTTTTCGGAGTACCAAGATGAGATTGATTGTAAAAAGGATGTCCCATCAGATAGTCTTCGTGAAATAGAATAGAGAATCCTTTTTCTTTCAATTGAACATCATGAACAGTAAGTCTTTGTCTTGGTTTCATAAAATACATGAAACCCCTATCATGGTCATACTTAGGTTTGCCATACCATATCCCACCTGTTTTCAGTTTTTTGAAACAAATCAAATAGAAATCGCAGGTGATCTCCTTGTTTTTTAAAGCATAGGGCACTTCTTCAAGCTGTTTCAGGCAGAACAATGGATTTTTCGGAGGCGGAAGACCCTCTACCCGATGCAACTCACTTATGGTCTTAAAATGCATCATAGTGCAGTTATTTTCTACAACTCCTGAAAAGAATCTAATAAACTTAATAGATGGGAAGCCACCCTTTGTGGATGAAAAACTTGTCTTAATTTAGAGAATACAGTTTTATATTTAATATTTATATTTAATATATATTTAATAAAGGTAACCATGTTCCTAACAACTTCGCGCTGGAGATCAATCATGGAACAAGCCATACTGTCATTGCTCATTTCCTGGGGAAACTTTTACGTCATCCTCGGCTCTTCAGCCAGTGCCTTGACCGGTCTGCAATTCGTAGTGATTACCCTGGGTGCCGAAGTGGACGTGCTTAGTACCCCGACGATCCGCGCATTCGGTACTCCGACGATCGTGCACTTCTGCGCCGTACTCTTCATCTCGGTGATTATCAGTGCACCATGGCCGACTATCTCGAGTGCTGGGCTCTGCCTCGATGCGTGCGGGCTAGCGGGACTAACATACACGGTGTTAGTTGCCAGGCGTGTGCGACGGCAGACTGACTACGTACCGGTACTCGAGGACTGGCTCTGGCATTGTGCGCTTCCGTTCATTGCTTATGCGGTACTTCTGACTGCTGCGAACATACTCTGGCGATATCCTGTGCAGGCTCTGTTTGTGATCGGTGCAACCGCAGTTTTCCTATTATTCGTAGGAATCCATAACGCGTGGGACGCGGTTATATACATCGCGCTTGAGCGACGGCAAAGGCCCAAGAGAACAGGGGATAAGGATTAGATCAGCAAACAACACTATTCATCCCGCCTGGCCACCCTCTGCAGCTGACCCGGCCCACGATGCTCGTTTCCTGGAGTCCATAGCTCCTCAGTGCAGGCCAGGCAGTTGAGCGATGTCGTTAAGCAGGTTTGCCCTCTTCGAGGCTACAAAAGGCTTATAAGGAGCTCTCTGGCTACCTGATCTACCTCCCTGCTCCAGGATACCAAGATAATCTGAATACAAACCTCAGATACACAGCGTTGTTGAAGAAAATAGGTTTGCTGGCTGAATGAGCCGTTAAAATTGTATGTTATAAATCTTTGAAAACCACCTCTGAAACAAGAAATTTATCCGCTAGTGCTCTATACGAAACTCTACCTGGACCTCGGGAGTCGCAACTGCGACCGTTCCATAGAGCGGTCATCTGCCTTTGAAGGTCTCAATGAGTTTGGCCCCTTCTCCTTCGTTAACCCCTTTAAGTTGAAAACTCAATCGGACCTTATTGAACAAAGTAACATCGGAACGAACGGGATGGTCCCGATCGATGATTCCCCAAATATTGACCTTAACCCCTTCCAGGGGTACATTCTGCTCCCTGGCAACCACCTGGAGCAGCTCAACCCCGCACGAAGCAACTCCGGACAAGAATAGTTCAGCCGGGGTTATGGCCTCACCTGGGCAGCCATTTTGAATCGGTCCATCAACTATAAAATGGTGCTGACGACAACTGCATAACACTCTCCCGAACGTATCGGTGGAGCGAGCTTGTACTGTGTACTCCCGTATCTGGCTCTGTCCCATGATTTCTTCACCTCCTTATGATTATGAGGATTTAAATTGCCTGAACGTAATTATCGGTATAAACCTGCTCAGAATTCCGATTTTTCCCAAACAGATCCTACTTTGGGATTTTTAAAATATGATCTGACTTTATATCCGGAAATCTAAAGTGTCAACCCTATTATTGGAATTTGAGTCTGTATCGGTTCGATAGATGTACCTCTCCACCCTCCCCGTCCACAGGGAGAGTAAGAGGGCTTTTAAGGGTAAGTTTTTTGGATCTTATAATCCTTCCAGCTCTCCTTCCTTCATGGGGGAGTTGGAATCCAGGCAATCCCCGAGTTCCTCCTTCCCGATGCGGGAAGAAGGTTAGTAAGTGAGAAAAAACCTACTCCTACCCCCCCCCCCGCTCGCCGGGGGAAGGGGGGCTCCTCTCATCTCCTGTCTTTATTCTGAAGACATCAACTCACCGACTATGCGAAGGTTTTTAAATGCTCCTGTATCGTCAAAGGATCCAATACCCACACGACCCCATCGTAAGGTTGTGTCGTTGGCGGAAAGCGCGGGCGTTTGCATATCGGAGACATAAACCTGAATAGCACCTGTCTGAACCTTTCGTAGGAGATGAATAGTGTACCAGCTATTATCCATCAGCCGGGCGATCCCCTTACCATCATCAATTCGTTGCCGATCTGCATCATTGACAAGGAAAATTCCGTTATGAACCCGGTCGGTTTGATTGGATAAATGGGCATAATAGAAACGTGTTGGGGACTGATAACCAAAAATAAGAATGATGTCCCGGCCCTTTTGTTCTAAGGGAGCATCGCAGCGAGCTTCAAGCCATAACTGGACGTCGGTAAACGGTTCTGTTTTGAGAATTGCCCATTCGGCGGGTTTTCGGATGGGTCCACTCGGAATCCCTGCGCGCTTCAATGCGAGTACTCCATTTTCCAGGACCCAGGATTGAGGCGTCTGAAATTCCCACAGTTCCAAAGTGGTGGGGTTATAAAGATCTGGCTCGATAGAACTGATGTTGGCAGATGATAACATCCAGAAATAAAATATGAGTTCCAACAGGTACATAGGAATTAAACGGTTACTCGACTAATGGTTTTTTTGCCCCTGAGAAATTCATCTTTGGTCCAGGCAAAGCTTAAAATAGCCATGTTTGATTTCCTGGTTGAAGATTAAATGAAGTACTTCGTGCAACCTTTAAATTCGACGATTTCATTTACAAAGGTTCTTCCAAAAGAATTTACTCTCTTTTTTAGCTTTGTCAAAGTATACTCAGATTATGATGTTGGTAGTCAAGATCTTTTTATCTTATACTCCTACTACCTTGTTACTTTAGTTTTGCTTGACTTTTCAGTGGCCCTCACCCCCGGCCCCTCTCCCTCTTCTCCCACCCCGTCCACAGGGAGGGAAGGGGTTGGGGCGGAAAGAGAAGTTAGGGAGTGAAAGCAGCCCTATGAGGCCAAACTTAAGTAAACAGTATACCCCCATCCCCTTCTGTTTCAGAGATCGATTTCTGCCTTTACTATCCCTTCAGTGGCTACCCAGCGGAGGCGGAAACCCAGTTTCTCACAGACCCGTTGCATATCTCGATTTTCGGGGAGAATATCGGCGACGATGCGCTGCAGTTTTTCGTCACGACCGATCTGCAGGAGTCTGCGCAACAACTCGGTACCCAATCCCTGACGTTGGTATCGATCGCTGACGAGGAGGGCAAACTCGGCTTCTGGGGTACCATGCAATTTTCTTAAACGGCCAACGGCTATAATCTCGTGGGTACCGGTGTTAGGATCCGTATAGTCTGCGACGAGGGCCATTTCGCGGTCATAGTCGATGAAGCACATATGTGTCAACCGTTCATGGGCAATACGCTGACTCAGTTGCATGGGATAGAAGTAGCGGAAATACACGCTACGTTCGGAGAGGGTTTTATGGAAGTTGATCATCAAGGGTTCATCCTCGGGGCGGATTGGGCGGATAACAATGGGGGTACCATCCTTCAGGGTCCAGGATGACACGTATTGAGTGGGATAGGGGCGAATGGCCAGCCGGGGTAGTTTATCTTCCGGGGTATCGGGTTCGTGCAAAATCACCCGCGCATCCAGCGCAATTAATCGCTCAGGGGAGACCAGTAAAGGGTTAACGTCAATCTCCTTGATCCAGCGTTGTTCAACAACCAACTGGCTAAATCGGACCAGGAGTTGTTCAAGGGCGGCCAGATCCACCGATTTGCGTCCGCGGATACCTTTGAGGGCAGTATAGATACGGGTCTGCTCCATCATTCGTCGTGCCAGGACGGTATTAAGGGGTGGGAGTGCCAGGGCGCGGTCTTTAAATACTTCCACCCATTGACCTCCAGCGCCGAAAAGCAATACCGGACCGAACTGAGGATCAAGACTACTGCCGAGGATGATTTCGTAGCCTTCCCATTTGATCATGGGCTGGACGGTCACTCCTAAGAAATGTTTGGCTTCCTGCCGTTCACGCACAGAAGATTCGATGGTACGATAAGCCTGTATGACGGCTTCGGCGTTGGTCAGGTTTAACTGAACACCTCCTACATCGGTTTTGTGGGTAATGGTTTCAGAAAAGAGCTTGAGGACCACCGGGTAGCCGATTTCTTCTGCAAGTCTGACCGCCTCGGTTTCATGGGTGGCGATCCGGGTCTCCACCGTCGGGATGCCGTAGGCGGCGAGGAGTTGCTTGGATTCGGGTTCGGTGAGGAGGGTTCGACCGGCCTTGCGGGCGGTTTGAATAATCTCCTCGGCCCGCTGGAAGGGGGATGTGAGGGTATGGGGGTGTGGAGGTGGGGGGGTAG